>NZ_QRQB01000011.1:0-60542 GCF_003475785.1 Coprobacillus sp. AF33-1AC
TTTTATTTATATATAGTTGATACTTGATACGTTCTAGTATCTTTTTTTATATTTACAGAAAAAATCGTGGCTTGTTTTAATAGAGGAAGAACACATGTAAAAATATGATTTATAAATAATGAGTTTTCACTAATACTTAATTAAATAAATTGTAATAAGAATATGTACAATGTTTCAATAAAATTATTTGAATGGTGATGTCTAATATATAGAAAAGAACTATTGATATTCAAGCCAATGTTGCTTGTTTAATTTTGACAAAGTTCATAATTGTGTCTTATTGATCTCATCATATAATGATCAATTATAAAACATAAAGTAATAGTATAAAACAGTATGAGTCAATTGATTTAATAATTAAACTAAAATCATAAACTTAATATCTTTGTTAGAAATGAGTGGTATGGATCAAAATAATAAATAACGGGTAATATATCTTAAATGACTAATATAAAACTATTTTATCCTCAAACGTGAATAATATACTTGCTTATAAATGTAATGATTTATAAAGATATCTTTTTTTAAACAAACCAGTTCTAGGGGTAATACAACCCATTTACATGAGAACTAAATACGTCGCTTCAATAGATATAAGACTTATTACATTGACAAGTTTATTAGTGTTAAAGACATAAAGATTTTCATAATAAATGATCATAAAATAAATAAAAAAAATTTAAAAAAATAATTAAAAAACCCTTGCATAATGGGCTTTTTTTCTATATAATGTCGATGTTGACTTCATGTTGATGTGCGAGGTTGCTGAAACACCGAAAGGCGTTGTCATGAAACGGCATGTTTCAGGTAATTTGCACTGAGTGAATCACATCCTAAGAAATTTGAAAGGAGAAAAAATCATGGCAAATAACAAAATTAGAATTAGATTAAAATCATTTGATCACAAAATTCTAGACAATTCGGCAGAAAAAATTATTGGTGCTGCCAAAAAATCAGGTGCTCAAGTAGTTGGTCCTGTACCATTACCTACTGAAAAGGAAGTATATACAGTACTAAGAGCAGTTCACAAATATAAAGATTCACGTGAACAATTTGAAATTAGAACTCACAAACGTTTAATCGACATTGTGAATCCTACACCAGAAACAGTTGATGTTTTAACAAGATTAGAATTACCAAGTGGTGTAGACATCGAAATTAAATTATAAGAAAGGTAAAAGGTGTAACTCATGAAAGGAATCTTAGGTCGTAAGATTGGAATGACTCAAGTCTTCACAACTGACGGTTTATTAATCCCTGTAACTGTAGTAGAAGCTACTGAAAACGTAGTGTTACAAAAGAAAACAGTTGCAAGCGATGGTTATGATGCTGTTAAAGTTGGTTTCGAAGATAAAAGAGAAAAATTAGCAAACAAAGCTGAAAAAGGAATTGCTGACAAAGCAAACACAGCTCCTAAGCGCTTCATTAAAGAATTTCGTTTTGACGAAATGATGAGTTATGAAGTTGGAGATAAAATTACTGTTGATAGCTTCGTAGCTGGTGAAGTTGTAGATGTAACTGGAACTTCAAAAGGTAAAGGATATCAAGGTGTTATCAAAAGACATGGTCAACACATTGGTCCTAAAGGACATGGTTCAGGAGCTCATAGAATTGTTGGTTCAATGGGACCAATCGCTCCAAACAGAATTGCTCCAGGTAAAAAATTACCAGGGCAAATGGGACATGTAACTCGTACAATTCAAAACTTAGAAGTTGTTGCAGTAGATGTAGAAAACAATTTATTATTAATCAAAGGTTCAGTACCAGGACCTAAAAAAGGATTAGTAGTTGTTAAATCTGCAATCAAAAAAGCTGGTCAAGTTAAAACAGCTCATGAATTAGTAGATTATACTCCTGCAGAAGAAAACACAAATGTAGAAGCTGCAGCTGAAGCTACAGCTGAGTAATTTTGGGAAGGAGGAACATAGAATGCTTAATATTAAAGTATTTAACCAAGAAGGTGCTGAAGTAAAAGATTTAGAATTAAATGAAGCAGTATTCGGAATTGAACCAAATAAACAAGCTTTATTTGATATGGTTTTATTACAAAGAGCGTCTTTAAGACAAGGTACACATAAAGTTAAAAATCGTACTGAAGTTGCTGGTGGTGGTAAAAAACCATGGCGTCAAAAAGGTACTGGTAGAGCTAGACAAGGATCAATCCGTGCACCACAATGGCGTGGAGGAGGAGTTGTATTTGGTCCAACACCTAGAAGTTATAAATTTAAATTAAACCGTAAGGTTAGAAGATTAGCTTTAAAATCAGCTTTATCTACTAAAGTTCAAGATAATGAATTTATGGCAATCGAAGGAATTAAAATTGAAGCTCCAAAAACAAAAGATATGGTTAAAGTTTTAGAAAACTTACAAGCTCCAGCAAAAACATTAATTGTTTTTGATGAAATTTGTCCAATCGTTGCTAAATCTGCTAACAATATCCCAGGAGTTAAATTATTAGATGCTAAACATGTTAATGTTTATGATATTTTAAACAGCAACAAGTTAATTATGACTGAAGCTGCAATTAAAGCTGTTGAGGAGGTACTTGCATAATGGCACACATTACAGATGTATTAAAAAAACCTGTACTTACTGAAAAATCAATGACTCTTCAAGCTGAATCAAACAAATACACATTTGATGTAGATGTTAATGCTAACAAAATTGAAATTAAAAACGCTGTTGAAGCAATGTTCAATGTAAAAGTTGTTAACGTTAATGTTATGAACGTAAGAGCAAAAACAAAAAGAATGGGTAGATATGTTGGTAAAACTAACAAAAGAAGAAAAGCTATCGTAACTTTAGCTGAAGGAAACGAAATCAATTTCTTTGATGAAGACTAATTGATAATTCGTAAAATATTGGAATAACTCGTTCCAGATAAGAAATTAGGAGGAAACTAAAGATGGCAATTAAAACTTATAAGCCAGTCACTAACGGTCGTCGTAATATGACTTCATTAACTTATGAAGAAATTACAGCAACAAAACCTGAAAAATCTTTAGTTGCTAAGAAAAACAAAAACGGTGGACGTAATAACAATGGTGTTATTACAACTCGTCATCACGGTGGAGGTCATAAACAAAAATATCGTATTATTGACTTCAAACGTAATAAAGACAATATCCCTGGAAAAGTAGCAACTATTGAATATGATCCAAATAGATCAGCAAACATCGCATTAATTAACTATGCAGATGGTGAAAAAAGATATATTTTAGCTCCAAAGGGATTAGAAGTTGGAATGACTATTATCTCTGGAGAAAATGCAGATATTATTGTTGGTAATGCTTTACCAATGGGAAATATGCCTGAAGGTACTGTTATCCATAATATCGAAATGCAACCTGGTAAAGGTGGACAAATCGCAAGATCTGCTGGTGTGTCTGCTCAAATCTTAGGTAAAGAAGATAAATATGTAATCTTAAGATTAGCTTCTGGTGAAGTTAGAAAAGTCTTAGCAGTTTGTAGAGCTACAGTTGGTGTAGTTGGAAACGAAGATCATGGTTTAGTTAACTATGGTAAAGCTGGTCGTATGAGATGGAAAGGTGTTAGACCTACAGTTCGTGGTTCTGTAATGAACCCTAATGATCACCCTCATGGTGGTGGTGAAGGAAGAACTTCAATCGGTCGTAAAGCACCAATGACACCTTGGGGTAAAAAAGCTATGGGTGTTAAAACTAGAAAGAATAAAAAAGCTTCGACTAAATTAATTGTACGTCGTCGCAACGGTAAATAATAAGGAGGAAAGAAAAAATGGCACGTAGTTTAAAAAAGGGACCATTTGTTGATGCTCATTTAATGAAAAAAGTTGAAGCATTAAATGAATCTGGTAAAAAAGAAGTTATCAAAACTTGGTCAAGACGTTCAACAATCTTCCCTCAATTTATTGAACATACATTTGCAGTGTATAACGGAAGAGAACATATTCCAGTTTACGTTACTGAAGATATGGTTGGTCATAAGTTAGGAGAATTCGCTCCAACAAGAACTTTCCATGGTCACGGTGATGATGATAAAAAAGCTGGTAAATAGAGAGAGGAGAGCATAAAACATGGAAGCAAAAGCATTAGCTAAAACGATTCGTGTATCACCTCAAAAAGCAAGATTAGTTGTTGACTTAGTAAGAGGTAAGCAAGTGAAAGAAGCTTTAGGTATCTTAGAATATACTAATAAAGCAGCTACACCTGCAGTCATTAAAGTCGTTAAATCAGCTGCACAAAACGCTGTATTCAACAATGGTGCAGATGCAGATAAATTATATATTAAAGAAATCTTCGTTGATGAAGGTCCAACATTAAAAAGATTCCGTGCTAGAGCAAAAGGTAGCGGAACAAGAATTTTAAAAAGAACAAGCCACATCACATGTGTGGTAGATGAAAGATAGGAGGTACTAGAATGGGTCAAAAAGTAAGTCCAGTAGGTTTACGAGTTGGTGTTAACCGTAATTGGGATTCAAGATGGTACGCAAATGATCAAGATTTCGCTGGGTTATTACATGAAGATATTAAAATTCGTGATTATATCCTTAAAAAATTAAAAACTGCTTCAGTTGCTAAAGTTGAAATCGAAAGATCAAAAAACCGTGTAACAATCTTTGTTCACACATCTAGACCTGGTGTAGTAATCGGTAAAGATGGAGAAGCAGTAGATGCTTTAAGAAAAGAAGTAGCTAAAATGGTTAGTGGAAAACAAGTTTTCATTAACATCGTAGAAATTAAAAATCCAGATGTTGTTGCTCAATTAGTTGCAAACAACATTGCAGAACAATTAGAAAATCGTGCTTCATTTAGAACAGTTCAAAAACGTGCTATTCAAAGAGCAATGAGAGCTGGTGCTAAAGGAATTAAAACAAGTGTTTCAGGACGTTTAGGTGGAGCTGATATGGCTCGTGCTGAAGGATACTCTGAAGGGAATGTCCCTCTTCATACTTTAAGAGCTGATATTGATTATGCGACTGCTGAAGCAGATACGACTTATGGTAAATTAGGAGTTAAAGTTTGGATTTGTATGGGAGAAATCCTTCCTGAAAAGAAGAAAGGGGATAAATAATCATGTTGATGCCTAAAAGAACAAAATACAGAAGACCTCATCGTGTTAGCTATGAAGGTAAGACTAAAGGTGGAGATAAAGTATCTTTTGGTGAATTTGGTTTAGTAGCAACTGAAGGTGCTTGGATTACTTCACGTCAAATCGAAGCAGCACGTATTGCCATCAACCGTTATATGAACCGTGGTGGTAAAGTATGGATTAGAATTTTCCCACATTTAGCTAAAACTAAAAAACCATTAGAAGTACGTATGGGATCAGGTAAAGGTTCTCCAGAAGAATGGGTAGCAGTTGTTAAAACTGGTCGTGTTCTTTTTGAAGTAGGTGGATTAGAAGAACCAGTACTTAGAGAAGCTTTAAGACTTGCATCTCATAAATTACCTATTAAATGTAAAATCATTGGAAAGGGTGAATAATTATGACAGCGCAAGAAATTAGAGAATTAGATAACGAAGCTTTATTAGCTAAAGTTGAAGAATACAAAAAAGAGCTTTTTGGATTAAGATTCCAACAAGCTACAGGTCAATTAGAAAACACAGCACGTATTAGACAAGTTCGTAAAACAATCGCTCGTATTAAAACAATTATTAGAGAAAGAGAAATGAACCAATAGGAGGAGATACAATGGAAAGAAATAATCGTAAAGTTTATACTGGTACAGTTGTATCTACTAAAATGGATAAGACTATTACAGTGCTAGTTGAAACACATGTAAAGCATAAATTATATGGTAAACGTATGAAATCTTCTACTAAATTTCATGCTCATGATGAAGAAAATGTTGCTCAAGTTGGTGACATTGTTAAAATCATGTCAACAAGACCATTATCTGCTACAAAACGTTTCCGTTTAGTAGAAATCGTTAAAAAAGCAGAAACAGTTTAATTAGAAACTCTAAAAGGAGGTAACCGAAGATGATTCAAAACGAAAGTAGACTTAAAGTTGCTGATAATACTGGTGCTAAAGAAGTATTAGTAATTCGTAACTTAGGTGGTTCAAATAGAAAAACAAGTAGCATCGGTGATGTTGTTGTAGCAACAGTGAAACAAGCAGCACCTGGTGGAACTGTAAAAAAAGGTGAAGTAGTAAAAGCGGTTATCGTTAGAACTAAATATGGTGTAGGTCGTGAAAACGGATCATACATTAAATTTGATGATAACGCTTGTGTAATTATTAAAGATGACAAATCTCCAAGAGGTACTCGTATCTTTGGACCAGTTGCAAGAGAGTTAAGAGATGCTGATTTCATGAAAATCGTATCATTAGCTCCAGAAGTATTATAGGAGGGGTGGCACATGAAAATCCGTGTAGGTGATACTGTTCAAGTTATCGCAGGTAAAGATAAAGGTAAAACAGGTGAAGTGTTACAAGTTCTTGCAAAACAAGATAAAGTAATTGTTGAAGGAATTAATGTTGTTACTAAACATGTAAAACCTTCTCAAGCTGATCCTGAAGGTGGTATTGTAACAAGAGAAGCTCCAATTCATGTTTCAAATGTTGCATACTATGATTCAAAAGCAAAAGCAGCAGTTAAATTAGGATATAAAGTAACTGTAGATGCTGATGGTAAGAAAACTAAAGTCCGTATTAACAAAAAAACTGGGGCTGAAGTTGATAAAAAGAAAAAGAAATAATTGAAAGGAGATAGCAGATGAATCGTTTACAAGAACGTTATGAAAACGAAGTAGTTAAGTCGTTAATGGAAAAATTCAATTATTCTTCTAAAATGCAAGCACCTAAAATTGAAAAAGTAGTTATCAATATTGGTGTTGGTGATGCTGTATCTAATTCAAAATTATTAGATGATGCAGTGAATGAATTAACATTAATCTCTGGTCAAAAACCAGTTGTAACTAGAGCAAAAAAATCAATCGCTGGTTTCAAATTACGTGAAGGTCAAGCAATTGGTTGTAAAGTAACTTTACGTGGTGAAAGAATGTATGAATTTGTTGATAAATTATTCAACGTTTCTTTACCTCGTGTAAGAGACTTCAGAGGTGTATCTAACAATTCATTCGACGGAAGAGGAAATTACACTTTAGGAATTAAAGAACAATTAATTTTCCCTGAAATCGATTTTGATAAAGTAAATAAATTAAGAGGAATGGATATCGTATTCGTAACTACTGCTAATAGCGATGAAGAAGGTCATGAATTATTAGCACAATTAGGAATGCCATTCCATAAATAAGAGGAGGACTCACAATGGCTAAAACATCAATGAAAGTGAAACAACAACGTCCTCAAAAATATAAAGTGCGTGAATACACTCGTTGTGAACGTTGTGGTAGACCACATTCAGTAATTAGAAAATTTAAACTTTGTAGAATTTGCTTCCGCGAATTAGCATACAAAGGTGAAATCCCAGGTGTAAAAAAAGCAAGCTGGTAATTAGAAATTTAAAATCCGTTTTGGAAGGAGGACTAGCAAATGGTAATGACAGATCCAATTGCAGATATGTTAACAAGAATCCGTAATGCAAATAGACAGTATCATGATGAAGTAACTGTTCCTGCATCAAAATTAAAAGTAGAAATCGCTGAAATTTTGAAAAATGAAGGATTCATTAAAGGATATAAAGTTGAAGGCGAAGGTGCCATTAAAAACATTAATATCACTTTAAAATATAGAGGTAAAGATAGAGTAATCACAGATTTAAAGAGAATCTCTAAACCTGGATTACGTGTATATGCAAAAGTTAATGAAATCCCTAAAGTATTAAATGGTTTAGGAATCGTTATCTTATCAACTTCTCAAGGTTTAATGACTGATAAAGAAGCTAGAGCTAAACAAATTGGTGGAGAGGTTTTAGCATATATCTGGTAATAAAAAAATTATACAGGAGGTATAACTGATGTCTCGTATCGGTAATAAATTAATCATTGTACCTGAAGGTGTAACTGTTGATATCGCTGAAGATAATACTGTTACAGTAACAGGAGCTAAAGGGACTTTAGTAAGACAATTTTCTCCAGTTATTTCATTTGAAAAAAATGAAAATGAAATTACTGTTAAAAGAAGTAGTGAAGAAAAACATGTAAAACAATTACATGGTACAACAAGAGCATTACTTGCAAATATGATCACAGGTGTACATGATGGTTTCAAAAAAGAATTAGAAATCGTTGGTATTGGTTACCGTGCTCAAATGAAGGGAAATACATTAGTATTAAATATTGGTTTCTCTCATCAAGTTGAAATTGAAGCTGAAGAAGGAGTAAAAATCGAAACTCCAAATGCTAACTCAATTATCGTATCTGGTATTTCTAAAGAACGTGTTGGTCAAATGGCAGCATTAATCAGATCTAAGAAAAAACCTGAACCTTATAAAGGAAAAGGTATTAAATATGTTGATGAAAGAATCATCAGAAAAGAAGGAAAAACTGCTGGTAAGAAGTAGTTTAGAAAGAGTAAGAAAGGAGCTATATTCATGGCTAAATTACAATCTCGTAATGATGTACGTTTAAAACGTCACGCTAGAGTTCGTGCAAAAATCAGTGGAACTCCAGAATGTCCACGTTTAAATGTGTTCCGTTCAAATGCTCATATTCATGCTCAAATCATTGATGATGTAAATGGTGTAACTTTAGTAAGTGCATCAAGCGTTGATATGAAATTAGAAAACGGTGGAAATATTGCTGCAGCTGCTGCTGTAGGGAAAGCTATTGCTGAAAGAGCAGAAGCTAAAAAAATTAAAAAAGTAGTATTTGATCGTGGTGGATATATTTATCATGGTCGTGTAAAAGCTTTAGCTGAAGCAGCTAGAGAAGCTGGATTAGAATTCTAGAAGGAGGTCAATATGGAACAACGTAAACCAAGAACTAACAATGGTGAAAGAAAATCTGGACCTAGAAGAAATGGTCAAAGAAGAGCACCAAGAAGAGAAGAAAAAGAATTTGAAGAACGTGTTGTTACTATTAACCGTGTAACTAAAGTAGTAAAAGGTGGACGTAGAATGCGTTTCGCTGCATTAGTTGTTATCGGAGATAAAAAAGGTAGAGTTGGTTTCGGTACTGGTAAAGCTAACGAAGTACCTGATGCAATTAGAAAAGCATGCGAAAATGCTAAACGTAATGTAATCAAAGTACCTTCAATCCATGGAACAATCCCACACGAAGTAACTGGTATTTATGGTTCAGGTAGAGTATTTATTAAACCTGCATCTCAAGGTACTGGAATCATCGCTGGTGGTCCAGTTCGTGCGGTTGTTGAATTAGCTGGATATTCAGATATCTTATCTAAATCTTTAGGTTCAAGAACACCAATTAACATGGTTAGAGCAACTATGGAAGGTTTAGCATCATTAAAAACAGTTAATGAAGTAGCTGAATTAAGAGATAAAAAAGTAGAAGAAATCTTTGGATAATAGGAGGCAAACACATGGCTAAGAAATTAAGTATTACGCTTGTTAAGAGTCCAATTGGTTGCTTACCAAAACAAAGAAAAACTCTTGAAGCGTTAGGTTTAAGAAAAGTTAATAAAACAGTAGAAAAAGAAGACAACGTTTACATTCAAGGAATGTTAAAAGTTGTTGGACACCTAGTTAAAGTAGAAGAAAAATAGGAGGTGTAACGATGAAACTACACGAATTACAATACACTGAAGGTGCACGTAAAGAAAGAAAACGTGTTGGACGTGGAACAAGTTCAGGAACTGGTAAAACAGCTGGTAGAGGTCAAAAAGGACAAGGAGCTAGATCAGGTGGAGGTAAAAAACCAGGTTTCGAAGGTGGACAAACTCCATTATTCATGCGTTTACCAAAACGTGGATTTACAAACTTTAATCGTAAAGAATATGCTATTGTAAATTTAGATAGCTTAAATAAATTTGAAGATGGTGCAACAGTGAACGCACAAGCATTAAAAGAAGCTGGAATCATCAAAAAAGAATTAGATGGTGTTAAAGTATTAGGAAATGGTGCTATTGAAAAGAAATTAACAGTTCAAGCTGCTAAATTCTCTAAATCTGCTGTTGCTGCTATTGAAGCTGCAGGTGGAAAAACTGAGGTGATCTAAGATGCTTACATTTTTGAAAAATGTATTCAAAAAAGGAGAGCTTCGTCGTAAGGTCGTATTTACACTTGGAATTTTATTTGTTTATCGTTTAGGATCAGCAGTTACAATTCCGGGTGTTAATATCGGATCTTTAAGTTCGAGTGATGCGAATTCTGGTATTTTTGGAATTATGAATTTATTAGGTGGGGGAACACTTGAAAGATTTTCATTATTCGCTTTAGGTGTTTCACCATACATTACTTCATCAATTATTATCGAATTATTATCTATGGATGTTATACCAGCACTTACTCGCTGGCGTAAAGAAGGTAATACTGGTAAAAAGAAGAAGGACCGTGTTACAAGAATTTTAACTTTATTCTTATCTGCTTTACAAGGTGGCGTGCTAACATATGCCTTTGATAGTGGATATAATATTTTAACAAATACTTCTATTTGGTCATACATTTATGTTGTTTTAATTATGATGGCTGGAAGTATGTTTGCAATTTGGTTAGGAGATCAAATTACAAATAAGGGGATTGGTAATGGTGTTTCATTATTAATCTTTACAGGTATCGTTTCTAACTTACCTAATTCATTTATTACAACATTTAACAATATTGTTAAATTCGACAGTGGAATGTGGTTAGATATAGCTTGGTATGTATTATTTGTAATTGTTTATTTATCAATTGTTATCTTCGTTGTATTTACTGAAGGTGCAATTAGAAAAATTCCAATTGTCTATGCTACAAGTACAAATACAACAATGAGAACAAAGGAACAGACTCATATGCCTATTAAAATTAATAGTTCAGGGGTTATTCCTGTTATCTTTGCTTCATCTGTACTCGCAGCGCCAAGAACAATTGTTAGTTTTATGAAAGCTAGCACTGTTACAAAATGGATTAATACAATATTTAATTATCAAGAACCAATTGGTTTCTGTCTATATATTGTCATGATTATTGGATTTACATTCTTCTATTCAAATTTACAGATTGATGCTGAAAAAATCAGTGATGATCTTAAGAAAAATGGTGGTTCAATTCCAGGTGTGAGAACTGGCGTTGATACTAAGAATTATATTAAAACTGTTTTAAATCGTGTAACAGTTGCAGGATCATTATCTTTATGTATTATTGCTGCAATTCCAATTATTACTCCAGTTTTATGGACACAAACTGAAAACGCAAGTTTATCACTTGGTGGAACAGGTTTGATTATCGTTACTGGTGTGGCACTTGAAACAGTAAAACAAATCAAGACTCACATAACAAGAAAAGAATATCACGGGTATATTCGTAAGTAGTATAGAAAGAAGGGTTACAATGAATATTATTTTAATGGGTCCTCCTGGTGCAGGAAAAGGGACACAAGCAGCAAATCTAGTTAAGGAATATGGAATGACACATATTTCTACAGGAGATATTTTTAGAAAAGCTCTTAAAGAACAAACTAAATATGGTGTTATCGCAAAATATTTTATTCAATTTGGACATTTAGTTCCTGATGACTATACTATTCAAATGGTTAGGGATTATTTAAAAGAAAATGAATTTCCTAATGGATTTATTTTGGATGGGTTCCCTCGTACTATTATCCAAGCAAGAGAACTTGAAAGTATTGGTAAAGAATTTGGTTTTACTATTGATGCAGTTATAAATCTTGATGTTAATTTTGATAAATTAACTAAGAGACTTTCAGGAAGAAGAACTTGTAAAGAATGTGGAGCTACATTCCATGTAGAATATAATCCACCTAAACAAGAAGGAATTTGTGATAATTGCGGTGGTGAATTATATCAAAGACCTGATGAAAATGAAGAAGCTGTAAAAGTAAGATTAGATACTTACAATAAACAGACTAGACCTTTAATTGATTATTATACAATGAAGGGTGAAATCACTAATATTAATGGTGATCAATCTATGGAAGACGTCTTTAAGGATATCAAGAAAAGCCTGGAGGTTAAATAATGATTGTTACTAAAGATAGTAGAGAAATAGAATTGATGGCTGAAGCAGGAAGAATTGTTGCTCTTGTACATCAAAAATTAAAAGAAGTGATTGTACCTGGAATAACAACATTGGAAATTGATCAAATTTGTGATAAAGTTATTCGTGATAATGGAGCAACACCTTCATTTCTTAAATTATATGGATTTCCTAATAGTGTATGTACTTCTATTAACGAAGAAGTTGTACATGGAATTCCTAGTCATCGTAAATTAAAAGAGGGTGACATTATTTCAGTTGATGTAGGTGCATGTTATAAAGGTTATCATGGTGATAGCGCATGGACTTATGCAGTAGGTAAAGTAAGCGATGAAGTAAAAAAACTTATGGAAGTTTGTGAAGCTTCGTTATATACTGGTTTAGAGCAAGTTAAACCGGGTAATCGCTTATCTGATATTTCTCATGCTATTGAAACTTATCTATATGAACACGGATGTACAACACCACTAGATTATACAGGTCATGGTATTGGAACTGAAGTTCATGAAGATCCAGCTGTACCAAATTATGGTCCAGCAGGAAAGGGACCTCGTTTGAAGAAAGGAATGGCTTTGGCCATTGAACCAATGGCACATTTAGGTGCAAAAGAAACAGAAACTTTAAGCGATGGTTGGACAGTAGTAACAAAAGACCGTTCTTTAGCGGCTCATTATGAACATACTATCGTCATTACAGACGATGGTTATCGAATTCTTACAAAACTTTAATGAAGGAGTTGAGACCTATGGCAAAGAAAGACGACGTTATTGAAGTAGAAGCTACAGTATTAGAGACATTACCAAACGCAATGTTTAAAGTAGCATTAGAAAATGGAGTGGAAATTCTTGCTCACGTTTCTGGTAAAATCCGTATGCATTACATTCGCATTTTACCGGGGGATAGAGTTACCGTTGAAATTTCTCCATATGATTTAACACGTGGGCGAATTACATTTAGACATAAATAAAAAATCTTCCAAAAGGAGGTAGACAAGATGAAAGTAAGACCATCTGTAAAACCAATGTGTGATAAATGCAGAGTAATTAGAAGAAAAGGGCGCGTAATGATTATTTGCGAAAACCCAAAACATAAACAAAGACAAGGTTAATTTTTAGGAGGAAGAAATATGGCTCGTATTGCTGGTGTGGATATCCCACGTGATAAACGTGTTGTTATCTCATTAACTTATGTATATGGTATCGGAAAAACAACAGCTCAACAAATCTTAAAAACTACAGGAATTAGTGAAGATGTTAGAGTTAAAGATTTAACTGAAGAAGAAATCGGTAAAATCAGAAAAGAAGTAGAAAAAATTAAAGTTGAAGGTGACTTACGTAGAGAAGTTCAATTAAACATTAAACGTTTAATGGAAATCGGAAGCTACAGAGGTATGCGTCATCGTAAAGGACTTCCTGTACGTGGTCAAAAAACTAAAACAAACGCTAGAACTCGTAAGGGTAAAGCTAAACCAATCGCAGGAAAGAAAAAATAATAGGAGGTTGAAAGGAAATGGCTAAAGTTAAACAAACACGTGGTAAAAGACGTGTAAAGAAAAATATTGCAAAAGGTGTTGCACACATTCATTCAACTTTCAATAATACAATTGTTACTATTACTGATGAACATGGAAATGTGTTAACATGGTCAAGTGCTGGTGCTTTAGGATTTAAAGGATCAAGAAAATCAACACCATATGCAGCTCAAATGGCTTCAGAAGCAGCTGCAAAAGCTTCAATGGAACATGGAGTTAAATCTGTAGAAGTAAATGTTAAAGGTCCAGGACCAGGACGTGAAGCAGCAGTTAGAGCTTTACAAGCTGCTGGATTAGAAGTAACTGCAATTACTGATGTTACTCCAATTCCACATAATGGGTGTCGTCCACCAAAACGTCCTCGTGGATAGTATTGTTGTAGTGTTTGAAAAATTACAAATCATTCCTAGTGAGGAGGGAACATATGCATAAATTTGAAAAAGCAAATTTTAATATTGATCAGTATGATGAAACAGATAATCATGGTACATTTACAATTGAACCATTAGAAAGAGGATTCGGTATTACTTTAGGTAATGCTTTAAGAAGAGTTCTTCTTTCTTCATTACCTGGTTCTGCTGTTTATGCAATTAAAGTTCAAGGAGCTATCCATGAATTTTCAGCAGTAGACGGTATTGTTGAAGATGTTACTGCTATTATCTTAAATCTTAAGAAGTTAGTATTTGATGTTGATGGTGAAGATTCAGCAACAATGATCATTGATGTTAAAGGACCTGCTACAGTAACTGGTGCAGATATTCAATGTCCAAGTAATGTTAAAATGATCTCAAATGATTTAATTATTGCACATGTTGCTGAAGGTGGACACTTGTATATGGAATTATATGCAAGAAAAGATCGTGGATATGCAAGTGCAGATCAAAATAAAAAAGATATTAACACTATTGGTGTAATTCCAACTGATTCAATTTATTCACCAATTGAAAATGTTGCATATCATGTTGAACCAACACGTGTTGGAGAAACAGCTAAGTATGATAAATTAACATTAGATATTGAAACTAATGGAACATTAAAACCTTATGAAGCAATTTCACTTGCTGCTAAAATTTTAGTAGAACATTTAAATATGTTTGTTGAAATGACAGATATGGCTTTAAATATGGAAGTGATGTCTGAAACACAAAGTGATACAACAAATAAAGTTTTAGATATGACAATTGAAGAATTAGATTTATCAGTTCGTTCATATAACTGCTTAAAGAGAGCTGGAATTCAAACTGTTCAAGATTTAGCAGCTAAAACTGAAGATGATATGATTAAGGTAAGAAACTTAGGTAAAAAATCATTAAAAGAAGTAAAAGAAAAATTAGTTGAATTAGGATTAGGGTTTAAACCTATAGATTAATTTAATTAAAATACATGGAAGGAGCGCTAATCTCATGGCTAAAAACAGAAAATTAGGACGTACTTCAGATATTAGAAAATCTATGTTACGTAGCTTAGCTACTGAAGTAATCGTTTATGGAAAAGTTGAAACTACTGAAACAAGAGCAAAAGAAGTTCGTAGTGTAGTTGATGAATTAATTACTTTAGGTAAACGTGGAGATTTACATGCAAGAAGACAAGCTGCTGCAGATATGCACAAGGTTGTTGATGCTAACACTGGTAAAACAGCTGTTCAAATTTTATTTGATGACGTAGCACCTAAATTTAAAGATGTTAACGGTGGATACACTCGCATCTTAAAAACTTATAACCGTAAAGGTGACAATGCTACAATGGCTGTAATCACTTTAACAAAATAATTAATTTTGACCATGATAGAGATATCATGGTTTTTTTTATTGGTTTGTTTGACATTAACTTATGAAAATAATAGAATAAAAAAGTATATGAAAGAAGGTGAAATAATGGATCATATGATAGAAGTTAAAAATTTATCATTTGAGTATGATGAAGGTCTTCATACAATAGATAATATTTCTTTTAATATTGATAAAGGAAATTATGTGGCAATATTAGGACATAATGGTAGTGGTAAAAGTACGATTGCAAAACTTCTTATTGGTTTGTTAGAAAAAAAATCTGGTGATATCATTGTTAATGGTTATGAACTCAATATGGAAAACTTATACAAGGTGCGTGAATCAATAGGTATCGTATTTCAAAATCCTGATAATCAATTTATTGGGGCTACAGTTAGAGATGATATTGCATTTGGGTTAGAAAATATGTGCATTCCTCACGAACAAATGGATGATTTAATTAGTACGTATGCTAAAAAAGTACATATGGAAGATTTTTTAAATCATGAACCCACAAAATTGTCTGGTGGTCAAAAACAACGAGTTGCCATTGCTGGAATTCTTGCTATGTCTCCATCCATTATAATTTTAGATGAAGCTACAAGTATGTTAGATCCTATAGGTAGACGTGAAATCAACACGTTAGTTCGAGAACTAAAAAAAGAAAAAGATATGACTATTATTTCAATTACTCATGATATCGAAGAAGCAAAATATGCAGATCAAATAATTTTACTAAATAAAGGAAAAATTGTAAAAACGGATAGGGCAAAAGATATATTGAGTGATATTGACCTTTTATCACAATTGAAATTAGATATTCCTTTTGCTTTAAAAATAACAAATGGTTTAAAAGAAAAAGGAATTAGTATAAAAAATACATTAGATAATAAAGATTTGGAGCAACAACTATGTCAATTACGTTCGAAAATGTAAGTCATGTTTATGGTGTGGATACACCATTTGAATTCCATGCACTTAAAAATGTACAATTAAATATTAAAAACCATAGTTTTACTGCTATTATTGGGCAAACAGGAAGTGGGAAATCTACTTTGATTCAGCATATTAATGCACTATTACTCCCTACTCAGGGTTCAATAAAAATCGATGATTATCTTATTTCAGTAACCAATAAACCTGAAAAACTAAAACAATTAAGACAAAAAGCAGGTTTGGTATTTCAATTTCCAGAATATCAATTATTTGAAGAAACAATAGAAAAGGATATCATGTTTGGTCCTTTAAACTTTGGTAAAACTGAACAGGAAGCAAAAGAGATTGCTAGAAGTATGATTAAGATTGTAGGATTAGATGAATCCTATTTAGATAAATCACCGTTTGATTTATCTGGTGGTCAAAAAAGAAGAGTGGCGATTGCGGGAATTCTCGCTATGAATCCTGATATTCTTATTTTGGATGAGCCAACAGCAGGTCTTGATCCTCAAGGAACAAAAGATATGATGAATTTATTCAAATCTATTCATGAATCAGGGAAAACCATTATCATCGTAACTCATGATATGAATCACGTATTAGAATACTGTGATGATGTTATTGTTATGAATCATGGAGAAGTAGAAAGACATGATACTGTAACTCAAATATTCCAAGATAGTGAATACTTAAATCAATTAGGTATTGATTTACCAATGATGACACGATTTATTTTAGATTTAAATGAACAAGGATATCATATTGATCCATCAATTAATTGTATTGAGGATTTAATAGAGGCGATTGGTGGTGAAATCAATGGATAATATGACTTTTGGTAAGTATATTCCTATGAATTCAATTATTCACCGTTTGGATCCAAGATTAAAAATTGTAACATTGTTTATTTTCTTAATTTCTGTATTTTTTGATGCAGGATTTATAGGATATGGAATATTGGGAATCTATGTTTTAATGTGTGCTTTACTTTCAAAAATAAAGTTATCACATATCTTAAAAGCAATAAAACCGATGCTGTTTATGATGTTGTTTTTAATGTTCTTTAATATTTTTTTATTGAAGACAGGTGATTTATTGTTAGTATTAGGACCGGTAAAAATCTATTCTGGAGCGATTTTGCAATCAGCTTATATTTTTATACGTTTAGTATTAATCATAACTCTTACAACAATTATGACATCGTCTACTAAACCATTAGAATTAACACTAGCGATAGAATCACTGTTATCACCATTAAAGAAAGTTCATTTTCCAGTACATGAACTTGCCATGATGATTTCAATTGCGTTACGTTTTATTCCTGATTTACTTGATGAAGCAAAAAGAATTATGAAAGCTCAAGCAAGCAGGGGTGTTGATTTCAATGAAGGAACTTTTACTGAAAAAATCAAATCAATCATCTCATTGATTATTCCGCTATTTATTTCTGCGTTTCAAAGAGCAGAAGATTTGGCTAACGCTATGGAAAGTAGAAATTACAATCCAGAAGCAAGACGTACCCGTTATCAAATTCTAACTTGGAATTTATCTGACACAGTTGCCCTTGCTGTAACTTTACTAGTATGTTTTGTTGTGATTGTAATGAGTTTTTTAATATAATGAATAGAATAAAATGTGTAGTGCAATATGATGGTACTAAATTTCATGGATTTCAAGTTCAAGATAAATTTAGAACTGTTCAAGGGGAAATTCAAAAAGCAATTGGGAACATATGTAAAGACGAAAATATTGTGATTCATGCAAGTGGAAGAACAGATGCGAAGGTACATGGTAGACATCAAGTTTTCCATTTTGATAGCAAAAGAGAAATGCCGGCTGCCCAATGGAAAAGAGCTATTAATCATTTCTTGCCAAATGATATCTATATTTTAGACGCATGTTTTGTTGATGAAACATTTCACAGCCGCTATAGCGCAACAAAAAAAGAATATCATTATTTATTAAGTATGAATGAGTATAGTCCATTTGAAACTAACTATATTTATCAATATGGTATGCCATTAGATATAGAGTTAATGAAAGATGCAGCTACAATCTTTTTAGGAGAACATGATTTTGCATCATTTTGTAGTTATGATCAATATGGAAATACAATTAGAACACTCTATAAATTAGAAATTACTGTTAGTAACGGAATTGTAAGATTTGTTTTAGTGGGAAATGGTTTTAGACGCTACATGGTAAGACATATCGTTGGTGGTCTTATTCAGGTAGGTGCTAAACGAATCAAAAAAGAAAGACTACAAGAACTACTTGATAGCAGAGGACAAGATAAATGTCTATTCAAAGCTAAACCCCAAGGATTATATTTACATGAGGTATACTATGAAGAAGACTAATTATCATTGTCATACATATCGTTGTGGTCATGCTACTGGTAACGAAGAAGATATGGTTGTAGAGGCGATAAGTCATCATTACGAAGAATTGGGCTTTTCGGATCACATACCATTACCGCATTTAAGAAGACAATTGATTAAAGCATTACCCTATGCTTTAAAAGATTGTCATTCTTTTTTGTCTTGTATTCAAACAATGATAAAAAATGGACCCTCAATGAGAATGCCTTACAAAATGAAAGAAGAACATCAACTACAAATAAAACAATTAAAAATCAAATATCCAGAAATCAAAATATATCAAGGATATGAAGCAGAATACTTTTTAGATTATTTACCTTATTACCAACAATTGTTAGATAATGAAGAGGTTGATTATCTTATTTTAGGGCATCACTTTCATCGATATGCTATTCATAATTGTTATTATGGAAGGGTATATTTGTCGGATGATATGTTATTAAATTATAAAAAAGAAGTTATACAAGCCATTGAATCTAATTTATTTTCATATATTGCTCACCCTGATTTATTTATGATGGGCAGAATTTATTTTGATGATTTATGTAAAGAAGTGAGTTATGAAATATGCATGAAGGCAAAACAATACAATATGCCATTAGAAATTAATGGTGGTGGTATGCGAAAAGGAAGAAGACAAGTAGGAGATGAAATGCTTTATCCATATCCAAATGATCATTTCTTTAAAATAGCATCTCAAGTAGGCAATAAAGTCATATTAGGAATAGATGCTCATTGCCCTCAAGATATAAACAATGAAATCTACGATCAAATGTTACGTTATGCAAAGAGGTTTAATTTAGAAATTATAGATCATCTAGAATTTAAAAAAGGTAATCGGAAATAGAACGATGTATCATTTATTCAAATGATACATTTTTTTTGTTATAATACGAATAGGTGGTTATATGAAAGAAAAGAAACTAACAATGAAAGATATTGCCCAAATGGCTGGAGTAGGGAAAACAACTGTATCACGCTATTTTAACGGGGGATATGTCAAAGATGAAACAAGAGAAAAGATAAAAAAAATAATTGATAAATATCATTATCAGCCTAATACTTTTGCTCAAAGTTTAAAGGCAAAAGAAACAAAAATAATTGGTATCATAGCACCAACACTTACATCAACAACATCATCAAGAATGATGTCAAGTTTAGATTTATATTTAAAAAAAGAAGGTTATACACCACTGATTATTAATACCAATCATAATCAATTAGAAGAACTAAGAGCAATAGAAAAAATGTGGCGTATGAATGTAGATGGGATTGTTTTAGTTGCGACAGAACTAACAATGGCCCATCGTACATTGGCTAAAAAAATAGATGTTCCATTTGTTGTGTTAGGGCAAAAAATGGATGATGGTATTTCTATCATCAACGATGATTATGAGGCGGGATATGAAGTTGGAATTTATGCAGCAAAAATGAACCATCATCATATTGTTTATCTAGGCGTAAATGGAAAAGATGAGGCTGTTGGATATACAAGAAAAAAAGGTGTCTTAGATGGCTTAAAAGAAAAAGGAATTGAGCAAGTAAAAACAGTCGAAACTGATTTTACTTTTGAAAATACACGAAAGGTAGTTAGAGGTTTAATAAAAAGAGAATTACCATCACTTATCATTTGTGCAACTGATAATATTGCTTTAGCAACTTTTAAAGAACTTAAAGAAGCAAATATTAAAGTACCTGAAACAGTTTCTCTAATTGGTTTTGGAGGTTACGAAATATCTCAAATGATTACCCCAACCTTGTGTACAATTCGTTTTGATAATGAACAAGCTGGAATGATAACAGGTCAAACACTAATAAAACTCATAAAAAACGAAAATGTAGAAGCTACGCAAAAAATCCATTATCAATTTATAAAGGGTGCAAGTGTTTTTTTACAACAGTAATATGACGAAAAGTCATATTTTTTTAATTTATATGGGAACGATTTCATATTTTTATTGACATCGCTTTCAAAATGAGATATATTATCACCGTAAGGAACCGGTACCATAAAAAGGAGGACGATATGAATTATAATCAATTAGCAAAAGAAATTATAGAAGCAGTTGGTGGTCAAGACAATATTATAAGTGCTATGCATTGTGCAACAAGACTTAGACTGGCTTTAAAAGATGAAAGTTTAGTTGATGAAGAAAAGGTTACTGATGTTGAAGGTGTTAAAGGAACTTTTCAAGCGAAAGGACAATATCAAATTATTTTAGGACCTGGTTTAGTTAATTTAGTTTGTCAAGAAGTGTGTTCAATTCTTGGTTTAAAAAATGAAGAACAAAAAGTAGAAGAAAAACAAGAAGGAAATTTATTACAAAGAGCAGTTAAATTGTTATCGGATATTTTTGTTCCGATTATCCCTGCTATTGTTGCAGGTGGTCTATTGATGGGATTAAATAATATTTTGACTGCACAAGGGTTAGTTGGTGCGGGGAAAAGTATAATTGATGTTTATCCTCAATTTAAAGATTTAGCAACAATGATTAATTTGTTCGCTAATGCAGCATTTACATTTTTACCTGTACTTATAGGTTTTAGTGCAACTAAAAAATTTGGCGGGAATCCTTATTTAGGTGCTGCTATGGGAATGATCATGGTACATCCTGATTTATTGAATGCATATAGTTATGGAAAAACAGGAGTAGATGTACCAACATGGAAAATACTTGGATTAACGATTGAAGCGGTAGGTTATCAAGGAACTGTTCTTCCAGTATTAGGTGTCTCTTGGATTTTAGCTAATATTGAAAAAAGACTTCATAAAGTAACACCTACTTGGTTAGATAACTTAACAACTCCAATGTTATCTATTTTAGTTACTGGATTTATTACTTTTATTTTTGTAGGTCCTGTATTAAGACAGGCAGGTATTTATTTAGCAGATAGTATTTCTTGGATGTATAACACACTTGGGTTTATTGGGGGAGGATTGTTTGGTTTCTTCTATGCCCCAATTGTACTTACGGGTATGCATCATAGCTTTATTGCAGTAGAAACACAATTATTAGCGTCTATTCAAACAACAGGGGGATCATTCATTTTCCCAACAGCATCAATGTCCAATGTAGCTCAAGGTGCAGCAGTTCTTGCAGTATTATTTCTAACAAAAGATAAAAAATTAAAAAGTATTTGTTCAGCTTCAGGAGTATCAGCGTTATTAGGTATTACTGAACCAGCTATGTTTGGGGTAACATTAAAACTTAAATATCCTTTTATTGGAGCAATGTGTGGTAGTGGTGTAGGAAGTGCTTATTTAGCTGGAACTCATGTTTTATCAAATGCCTTAGGTGCAGCAGGAATTCCCGGATTTTTATCAATTCCAGTAGGAAGTTACTTAAATTTTGCGATAGGAATGATTTTAGCGTTCGTAGTTGCATTTGTTGTAACAGCGATCTTGTTTAAACGTCAACAAATTACGACTCAAGATCAACATCAAACAAATAAAATGCTTTCACCTATGAAAGGAATTGTGAAGAATATTACAGAAATTTCTGATCCAACATTTGCTGGAAAAATGATGGGAGATGGAATTATGATTTTACCAGAAGAAGGGACAATCTATGCACCTTTTGATGGTGAAGTGATGATGGTCTTTCCTACAAAACATGCACTAGGTTTAAAATCTAAAGATGGTGTAGAAATCTTAATTCATTGTGGTTTAGATACAGTATCACTACAAGGTAAACCATTTGAATTATATGTACAACAAGGACAACACATCAAAGCTGGGGAAAAATTATTAAAAGCCGATTTAAATCAAATAAAAGAATCTGGATGTTCTATTGAAACTGCAGTTGTTATTACAAATGGAAAAGAATTTAATCTAATTCATGATGGAAAAACTCAAAATGGAACATGTATTATAGAAATGAAAGGGTAGTTATGAATAATATAGATCGATTATTACAAGCAATAAAACAACCAACAACAGATGATCCATATCGCCTTCATTATCATCTTATGCCACCAATAGGCTGGCTAAATGATCCTAATGGATTGTGTCAGCATGATGGAACATATCACATTTACTATCAATGGGCACCAGCCGATGTAAACAATGGTTTAAAAGGGTGGGGGCATTATGCAACAAAAAATTTTATTCATTATCAAGATTTAAAAATGCCTTTATTACCTGATCATCCTCGTGATCAAGGTGGTGCTTATTCAGGAAGTGCTATTATTAAAGATAATAAGATTCATTATTTCTATACTGGTAACGTTAAAAAGCCAGGTGATTATGACTATATATTAAAAGGCAGAGAACATAATTTTATGCATGTAGAAAGTTGTGATGGTCATATTCTAACAAATAAAGAATGTCTCATGACAAATGAAGATTATCCTGATGATTTAACACTTCACGTACGTGATCCAAAAATATATCATCGAGATCATGATTATTTAGTTATGGGCGCAAGAGATAAACAGGATGTAGGGCAAGTTCTTGTTTATCAAAGTGATGATTTAAAGAAATTTGATTATTGTTGTCGCTTAAAAACCGAAAAGCCATTTGGCTATATGTGGGAATGTCCTGATTTATTTGAACTTAATGGGCAAATGATTTTGCTTTGTTCTCCACAAGGAATTAAGCAAGATGGTTATTTATATGAAAATATATATCAAAATGGCTATTTCAAAGTTAATTATGATTTTGTTAATGATTCTATTGTTAAAGATTTTGAAGAAATTGATAATGGGTTTGATATTTATGCTGCACAAACATTTTTAGATGAACAAGGAAGAAGAATTCTGATTGGGTGGATGGGATTACCTGATGTTGATTATACAAATCCAACAGTACAAAATAATTGGCAACATGCTTTGACGATGCCTCGAATTCTCGATTATCATGATGGTCATTTATATCAAAAACCTTTACCTGAATTTAAACAATTAAGAATGTCACAAGAGTCATATAAAAAACCTCACCTCCAATTAAAAAACAATGTTTTTGAATTACAAATAAAAAATATATCTGACACATTATATTTAAAACTAAGAAATGATTTTATCATAGAATATCATAACGGACTTATGACACTTACAATGAATGAATCAGGTTATGGAAGAGATATAAGACATCTGGAATTAGAACATTTAGACTCACTCATTATTTATAGTGATACTTCATCTATAGAAATGTTTATTAATGATGGCTATCGTACATTTACAACACGTATTTATAGTGAAAATACCGATATAGAATGTTCAAATGAAATTAATATTTACTACTTAGATTCTTTCAAAATAGAATCAGAATAAAAGAAAGCTCAAATATTGACTTTCTTTTTTGTTTTATTCAATATATAAAAATGGTAAAATAAACCATGAGGAGGTGGTCATATGGCAAGAGAATGTATAGAAAAATATTTAGCCGAACATACCAGTAAATATATTGGAAAATATCGTTGTCACAGTTCAGTACAAACTAAGAAATTTGAACATAAGTTTCGATATTATATTTTAGATAGTCAATTTAGAGATATTAATGTTTTTCTTACAATAGATTATTCAGGGGAAGAAATTATTCCTACTTTTTCAGTAGAACTTCATGAACAGGAACAAGAATATATTATCAAGGACGCATTAAATAAAATTATTTATGATAGTCATTATAAAACAATATTGCATTGTCATATTATTGCTCATTTTATTGAAACACATCAAAAAGAGACCTTATTGGAGCCATTAGATTACCGTAATATATTGGATTATTTAGAATATCATAATGGTACTAATCAAGAAACTGTAGATCAGTTTTATAGTTTCCTTATGCCTTATTTAAATCGCTTAATCTACAATAAAAACTATAAGAAATTTATGGATTCTATTACTTTATTGTTAGATAAGATTTTATATGAATATGAATGGGATGGCACAACAGCTAAATATCTAGATACTCAATATCAATACCATTTATATTATTTTAGAGAAATTATACGAATTGTTTATGCTAATTTAGATAAGTTTTATAAAGAAACCAAAGAACAATTATTAGAAGCAATCTGGAGATTGTGTAAACTACAAAGATTTGCTTTTGCAATCATGACTGATTTTGGATCATTAGTATTATCCCATTATCATATTACATTAGATATCTTTCATTATATTAATAAAAGAGCTAAAGATGAACACTATCAAAGTATTGTATTACCTTATATGGAAGCCATATTTAATAGTGATGATGAAGCATTTAAGGATGCTTGTAAAGATGTTATTCGTTTTGTCATGAATGATATGCTTACTTTTGCTAATCATGACTTACAAATAGCGATAGGTAATTCTATTGTTTTAGATGTAGGATATCAATTACTTATAGATTTATTTTCGCAAGATTATAATACTTTTGTATTTGTATGTTTCCCTATATCAACATTTCCTGAAGAATACCGTTGTACTATTAAAAAAGAATTGGAAAAAGCAATTCGCTTTTATGCAGCAAGAATGGAACATGATGAATATCGTTTAACATCGTTTGAACAAGTTGCCAATATTAATCGATTATTAATGGAAAATTACAGGGAGGATTATCGTAGTGAATAATAGAAAAAAAACATATCAAACTTTAGCTAGTGTAGCAGCAGTTGGGGGAAGCCTTTATGCAATGAATGCAGCAGCTACCAAACTAACAAAATCTTTACTTTATCGTCATCATAAAGAAGATGATCGACCTAGTTTGTTAGAAAGCCGTTATCAATGTGAAAATATATTAATTAATAACAATGAAGGGGTAAAGTTAAGAGGATTATTTATCAATCAAGATAATGCTCAACAAACTTTAGTTATTTTACATCCTTATGCTTTAGAAGCAAAAGATATGTCTTTATATGTTCCTTTTTTAAAGGAATATATTAAAGATAGTCATATCTTATTAGTTGATGCTTGTGCTCATGGACAAAGTGATGGATATATTAGAGGATTAGGTATTAAAGATGTAAATGATCTTGTTTGTTGGAATCAATATTTATTAGGACGTTTTGGAAAAGAACATCAACTTGTATTATTTGGAAAAGAGTGTGGTGCTAATACGATTTTAAATGCTGCTGGGAAACACGTTTTGAAGAATGTTAAAGCAATCATATCAGATGGTGCCTATACTTCACCACAACAAATATTAGGTTATCGTTTAGTTCAAGATTACAAAATCCCTAAAATGCCAATGCTTCTTTTATTACAAAGAAAGATTAAAAGAGCAGTACACATTAATATTAAAGAAGATACAACAAATTATGTTAAACATAATGATATTCCAACATTATATATTCATTTAAAAAATGATGATTTTGTTCCTTTAAAAATGGGTTACCCTTTATATAACGCTAATAGAGGAAAGAAAGAATTATTTGTATTAAAGGATGAAAAATACTTATATGAATTAGATTCAAAAAGTGAAATGATTAAAGACTTTAAACAATTTATAGATCAATATGTTAATTGTTAGTCGATTATTGCCGAGGAAATAATAAAGGAGGAGAAAAATGTACTTTAAAGAAACAAAAGGTTTTCCCAAAGATTTTCTTTGGGGAAGTGCTTCCGCTGCTTATCAAGTAGAAGGAGCATGGAACGAAGATGGAAAGGGTGTAAGCAATTGGGATAAATTTGTTCGTATTCCAGGAAAAACATTCAAAGCAACAACAGGTGACAAAGCAGTAGATCACTATCATCGTTATCAAGAAGATGTTAAATTAATGGCAGAGATGGGATTAAAAACTTATCGTTTTTCAATTGCATGGTCAAGAATTTATCCAAATGGAAATGGCGAAGTTAACGAAGCAGGATTACAGTTTTATGATAATTTAATTAATGAACTTATTAAATATCATATTACGCCAATGGTAACAGTATATCACTGGGATATGCCACAATCGCTCGAAGATCAATATCATGGCTGGGAAAATAGACAAATTGTTGATGATTATGTTCATTATGCAACAACATTATTTAAACGTTATGGTGACCGTGTAAAATATTGGATTACAATGAATGAACAAAATATCTTTACAAGTTTTGGGTGGTTAGAAGGAATGCATCCACCAGGAAAAGTAGATGATTTCAAAACTTTCTATCAAGTTAATCATCACGCTAATATGGCGCACGCTAAAAGTGTCATTGCATTAAAAGAATTATGGCCTGATGCTAAGGTAGGAGCCTCATTTGCTTATAGTCCAAGTTACGCTTATGATCGTAAACCTGAAAATGCAATGGCTAAAGCAGACTATGACGATTTACAAAATTATTATTGGATGGATGTTTATGCTTATGGACGTTATCCACGAGCTGCCATTCAATATCTACAATCTTTAGGTTGTGCTCCACAATTTGAAGAAGGTGATGAAGCTTTAATGAAAAAAGCAGCATCATTGATTGATTTTATGGGAGTTAATTATTATCAAACATGTGTTGTAGAATATAATCCATTAGATGGTGTTAAAACAACTCATGAAATGAATACAACAGGTAAAAAAGGAACAGCAAAGGTTCAAGGAGTTCCTGGTTTATACAAAAAACCACAAAATGAATTTTTACCAACAACAGATTGGGATTGGACAATTGATCCTATGGGACTTAGAATGTGTTGTCGAGAAATTACATCTCGCTATGATTTACCAATCGTTATTTCGGAAAATGGTTTAGGTGCTTTTGATAAAGTAGAAGATGGTCATATTCATGATCCATATCGCATTGACTATTTAAAAAGACATATAGAAGAATTAAAGAAAGCCTGTGATGATGGATGTCGTGTATTAGCTTATTGTACGTGGTCATACACTGATTTATTAAGTTGGCTAAATGGTTATCAAAAACGTTATGGTTTTGTTTATGTTGATCGTGAAGAAGATGAAAATAGTGGAACATTAAATCGTATTCCAAAAGACTCTTATTATTGGTATAAAAAAGTGATTGAAACAAATGGAGAAGAATTATAGGAAACATATGTTTCCTTTTTCTTTAAGGGGGGGTAAATATGAAATATAGTTTTTTAAATGATTATAGTGAAGGTGGACATCCTCAAGTATTGGCTGCATTAAATCAAACAAATCTAGTTCAATCAGTAGGCTATGGACAAGATGAATATTGTCTGCAAGCTAAAGAAATTTTAAAAGAAAAAATGCAAAACAAAAATGTCGATATTCATTTTTTAGTTGGTGGCACCCAAACAAATATGATTATGATTGCGTCTGCTTTAAAAGACTATCAAGCAGTGATTGCTGTGGATAGTGGTCATATTCAAGTTCATGAAACAGGTGCAGTAGAAAGCACAGGTCATAAAATTCTGACATGTCCTCATCAAGATGGTAAGATAAATGTATCGATGATTGATGAAATTTATAGACAACATACAGATGAACATATGGTACAGCCTAAGATGGTATATATATCACAAACAACAGAATATGGTACTTATTATACATTAGAAGAACTAAAAACAATCTATGCATATTGTAAGGAACATCAGTTATACTTATTTGTAGATGGTGCAAGATTAGGAAGTGCTCTTGTTTTAGAAAATGCACCTACTTTAAGAGATTTAGCACAATACAGCGATGCCTTCTATATTGGTGGAACAAAGATGGGGGCTTTATTTGGTGAATGCTTAGTATTGATCAATGATGATTTAAAACCAGATTTTCGTTATCACATTAAACAAAAAGGAGCGATGCTAGCAAAAGGAAGATTGCTAGGATTACAATTTTTGGCACTATTTAAAGAAGATTTATATTATAAAATTGGTTTACATGAAAATAAATGTGCCCATATTATAAAAGAGGGATTAATCACAAATCACATTCCAATGTATATTGATTCACCATCCAATCAACTATTTCCTATCTTCGAAAAAAACATTTATCAACGATTATCACAAGATTATGCAATGACGGAAATGTTTAATGTAGATGAAGATCATATATGCGTAAGATTGGTGACGTCATGGGCTACACCGGAAGAAATATGTCATGAATTTATAAATGATTTAGCGCAATTATAATCTTTGATTATGTTGTAATATACCCATGAAAGTAGTAAAATAAAAACAGGTATTAAAACCTATATTATTGAGAAATGGAGATTATAATAATGAATAAAACAGAATTAGTAGAAGCGATTGCTTCAAGTACAGAAATGACAAAAACTGACGTAGATAAAGTTATTTCTTCATTTGTAGAAGTTGTAACAGATGCTTTAACTAAAGGTGATAAAGTTTCATTAAAAGGATTTGGAAATTTTGAAGTTCGTACTCGTGGAGAAAGAACAGGAAGAAATCCTAGAACTGGTGAAATGATGACAATTGCAGCAAGCAAAGCACCAGCATTTAAAGCTAGTTCAGCATTAAAAAAAGCTGTAAATGAAAAATAAAAAATAGACAGTTGATTTTATCAACTGTCTATTTTTTTTTGGAATTCAATTTTAATTGTATAATGATTTTTTATATTTGGTAAGGATTCTAAATATTGAGTTATTACTTTTTGAGTACGGGTTGCTGCTTTAGATAAAATACCATTTTCGATTGCTTCTTCTTCAACCTTACTTTTTTGTTTTTTTGCAAAGGCTTTGTAATCTTTAATACTTATTTGATTAAAGATATTCTTTGTTTCATCATAAACTTCTATACTATTTTCATCAATTTCATGTGATAAAAATGTAATTTCAGGAAGAGAAACAGTAATCGTAGAATCATCTACACTTATTTTTGCTTGATCTAGTTTTACACCTACTTTAAGTTCACCTTCATAAGATAAAAGAAATTTTTTTTGTGTAAGAGGGATACTCCATCCATTTAATTTCAGATTATTAGAGAATTGTCCAACTTTTGAATAATGATAAGAGAGAGTTGATAATTCTTCAATATTTTCTATCTGTTGTCCTAATGAAGCAGATGTAATTTCTGGCTCACTGCTTTTTCCACCAAAGTGCATTCCTATCAAAAAGATGATAACACCAACAACAATAATCGCAACAATCCCACCAATTGCTTTTTTAGCCTTACCTAAACCATCTAATAATTTCATATCATCACCAAGCAAATTATAGCATATTTTAGAAAATAACCCCATTTATTGTAAAAAAAAGAGAGGTTTCCCTCTCAATTATATTATTTTACAATTTTACCGTATACTTCACGTCCGCATCCAGCAGCATTGCTTTCATCAGTATCAATGTGCATAGCAGTTGCATAATTAGCACTTACACGACAAACAACATCACCGAATACTAAAGAACGTCCTTCAGTATCTAATTCTACTTTAACGATTTCTTTATCTTTAACACCAAATTTTTCTGCATCTTCAGGAGTTAAGTGAATATGACGTTTTGCAGCAATCACACCACATGTTAATTCAACTTCACCTTTAGGTCCTACTAATTTACATCCAGCAGTTCCTTCAATATCTCCAGATTCTCTTACTAATGCTTGTAATCCTAATGATCTTGCATCAGTTAATGAAATTTCAACTTGAGTTGCATTACGAGTTGGTCCTAATACTGACATGTTCATTTCACTTTTAGGTCCTACTACTTTTACTTTTTCAACACAAGCAAATTGTCCTGGTTGAGATAAATCTTTTTTGTTTGTTAATTGGTAACCTTCACCAAATAATGTAGCTAGATCTTTATCACTTAAATGAATGTGTCTAGCAGATGTTTCTACAATAAATTTATTTTCCATGATAACTCTCCTTTTTCATCTATATATCTTACTCTTTTTACTATTCTTTGCAATAAAATTAAAAAAATTTAAAAAATTTTTTATCATGTTTTGAAATAAATTTATTAAAATAGTAAAATAATATTATCATAAGTGCTAAAATTATTGCAAAATGATTAAAAAATGGCTTAAAATCAATGATTTTAAATCTTAGTATTTTAAAAAGTTGGGATATTCCTAAAAAAGATACAACACTTTACACATATTACTAAATATGTTATTCTAACTCTACATTAAAAAAGGGGGAACCATAATGAACAAAGAAAGTTATAGCGGTTTATATGACAAATCTTTTGAGCATGATAACTGTGGTATTGGGGCAGTTGTGAATATTAAAGGTGTTAAGACACATTTAACAGTACATAATGCTTTAAAGATTGTTGAACAATTAGAACACCGTGCTGGTAAAGATGCTGCCGGTGAAACAGGGGATGGTGTAGGAATTTTAACTCAAGTTCCTTATGCTTATTTTAAAAAGGTGGTTACTGAATTTATTTTACCACAAGAAGGAAAATTTGGAGTTGGAATGTTCTTTATGCCACAAGATGAAAAAATTCGTGCAAGAGTTAAAAAAATGTTTGAAACTGTTGTCGAAAAAGAAGGTATGGAATTTTTAGGATGGCGTGAAGTTCCAACTGTACCTAAAGTATTAGGTAAAAAAGCACTTGATGCAATGCCTTATATTATTCAAGCTTTTATTAGAAAACCACATGGTTTAGATAAAGGTTTAGCTTTTGATCGTAAATTATATCAAGCAAGAAGAATTTTTGAACAAAGTCAATTTGAAGATACGTATGTATGTTCTTTATCATCACGTACTATTGTTTATAAAGGAATGTTTTTAGTAGGACAATTACGTTCTTTCTTTAAAGATTTACAAGATGAAGATTATAAGAGTGCTATTGCATTAGTTCACTCTCGTTTTTCTACCAATACAATGCCTTCATGGCGCCGTGCTCACCCTAATCGTTTTATTGTTCATAATGGTGAAATTAACACGATTAAGGGAAATGCTAACAATATGTTAAGCCGTGAAGAAAACATGGCAACTGATCAAATAGATACCAATAAAGTTTACCCAGTTATTGATGTAAATGGTTCTGATTCTGCTATGTTAGATAATACATTAGAATTCTTAGTAATGTCAGGAATGGAATTACCTCGTGCTGTCATGATGTGTATACCAGAACCATATGAAAATGATAAGAGTATGTCACAATCTAAAAAAGATTTCTATGAATATAATGCAACTTTAATGGAACCTTGGGATGGACCTGCTTCTATCTTATTTAGTGATGGTGATGTCATGGGAGCTGTATTGGACCGTAATGGTTTAAGACCTTCTCGTTATTATATTACAAGAGATGATTATTTAATCTTATCATCAGAAGTAGGTGCTTTAGATATACCTGCAGAAGACATTGTCTTAAAAGAAAGATTAAGACCGGGGAAAATGCTTCTTGTAGATACTAAAGCCGGTAAACTTATTAAAGATGATGATTTAAAAGAAATGTATGCAACAAGTCAACCATATGGGGAATGGTTAGAAAGTAACTTAGTTAAATTACAAGATATTCGTATTCCTAATGCGAAAGTAGAACGCTATAAGGGTAAAGAATTGACAAAACTTCAAAAAGTATATGGATATAGTTATGAAGATGTTACAGATTATATTAAAAAATTAGCATTAACAGGAAATGAAGGTATTGTAGCGATGGGAAATGATGGACCATTAGCTGTCTTATCTAAAAAACATCCACCTTTATTTAACTATTTTAAACAACTCTTTGCTCAAGTAACAAATCCACCAATTGACGCTATTAGAGAAGAAATTATTACTTCTACAAGTCTATTTATTGGTCATGATGGAAATATGTTAGAAGATCAACCAGAAAACTGTCATTTATTAAAAATCAATCATCCTATTTTAAGTAATACCGATTTATTAAAAATTAAAAAACTTAAAAAAGATGGTTTTAAGGTAGCTGTTGTCCCAATAACTTATATTAAAAATACTTCATTAGAAAAAGCTTTAGATAAATTATTTGTTGAAGTAGATAAAGTCTATCATGAAGGTGCTAATATTGTAATTCTATCAGATAGAGGTGTTGATGATAACCACTTACCAATCCCTTCATTACTAGCAGTAGCCGCAGTAAACCAATATTTAGTTAGCACTAAAAAACGTAATAGTTTAGCTTTAATTATTGAATCTGGAGAACCAAGAGAAGTTCATCATTATGCGACATTACTTGGTTATGGAGCAAGCGCCGTTAATGGTTATTTAGCACAAGATACGATCTTTGAATTAATTGATCAAGGTCTGTTAGAAAAAGACTACTATGCAGCAATAGATGATTATAATGATGGTATTTTACACGGGATTGTAAAGATTGCTTCTAAAATGGGAATTAGTACAATTCAATCATATCGTGGTTCACAAAACTTTGAAGCCATTGGATTATCAAGTGAGTTAGTTAATAAATATTTCCCTAAAACAGTCAGTCGTATTGAAGGAAAAACAATCAAAGATATTGAAGCAGATGTAGAATATCGTCATAACCAAGTCTTTGATCCTCTTGGATTAGATGTTGACATTTCATTAGACAGTGCCGGAGATCATAAAGAACGTTCAGGAAAAGAAGAACATTTATATAATCCTCAAACGATTCATAAACTACAACAAGCCACTCGTTTAGGGGATTATAAATTATTTAAAGAATATTCATCAATGATTGATGAAGAAGGTAAAAATATTAATTTAAGAGGTTTATTAGAATTTAAAAAACCTAAAAAATCTATTCCTTTAGAAGAAGTAGAACCAGTAGAAAGTATTGTTCAAAGATTTAAAACAGGAGCCATGTCTTATGGGTCAATTTCTAAAGAAGCTCATGAATGTATGGCTATTGCAATGAACAGATTAAAAGGAAAATCAAATAGTGGTGAAGGTGGCGAAGATCCAGATAGATTCATTCCAGATGAAAATGGAGATAGTCGTTGTTCAGCTATTAAACAAGTTGCTTCGGGACGTTTTGGAGTCACAAGTGAATATTTATGTAGTGCTAAAGAAATTCAAATCAAAATGGCACAAGGAGCAAAACCGGGTGAAGGTGGACATTTACCATCAGGTAAAGTTTATCCATGGATTGCTAAAACAAGACACAGTACACCAGGTGTAGGTTTAATTTCACCACCACCTCATCATGATATTTATTCTATTGAAGACTTAGCGCAACTCATTTATGACTTGAAAAACGCTAATAAAGATGCTCGTATTTCAGTTAAATTAGTATCTGAAGCAGGTGTTGGAACAATTGCTGCTGGGGTAGCTAAAGCAGGTGCCGGAGTTATCCTCATTTCTGGATATGATGGTGGTACCGGTGCAGCACCAAGAAATTCAGTTTATAATGCCGGATTACCTTGGGAATTAGGCTTAGCTGAAGCTCATCAAACATTAATAATGAATGATTTAAGAAGTCGAGTTGTCATTGAAACAGATGGTAAATTAATGAATGGACGTGATTTAGCTATTGCTACATTATTAGGTGCTGAAGAATATGGATTTGCAACAGCGCCACTTGTAACAATGGGATGTGTCATGATGAGAGTATGTAACTTAGATACATGTCCAGTAGGAGTGGCTACACAAAATCCAATTTTAAGAAAGAGATTTAAAGGAAAACCTGAATATATTGAAAACTTTATGCGATTTGTTGCTCAAGAGTTAAGAGAATATATGGCGATGTTAGGATTTAAAACAATTGATGAAATGGTTGGACGTAGTGATTTATTACAAGTTAGACCAGGACATGAAAATGTTGATTTAAGTCGTATTATTCATAATCCTTATACTAAAGCCAAACATGTACATCATGATCCTAAAAATGAATATGATTTCAAATTAGATCAAGTTAAAGATACAACAGTATTAGAAAAACAATTAAAAGATGCTTTAATTAATAAAGATTCTAAAGAAATTCATGTTGATATTACAAATATTGATCGTTCTTTTGGAACAATGTTTGGTTCTCAAATAACAAAGATGTATGGTAAGTTACCAGAAGATCAATTTAAAGTAAATTGTTATGGATCAGGTGGTCAATCATTTGGTGCCTTTATTCCACAAGGTTTAACATTAAATCTTCATGGTGATAGTAATGACTACTTTGGTAAAGGATTATCTGGAGGAAAACTGATCGTAGTACCACCAGAAAACTCAATTATTGATCCAGCTAAAAATATTATTATTGGTAACGTTGCGCTTTATGGAGCAACATCAGGAGAAGTTTATATTAATGGTATTGCTGGTGAAAGATTTGCCGTTCGTAATTCAGGAGCTCATGCTGTTGTTGAAGGAGTTGGAGATCATGGTTTAGAGTATATGACAGGTGGACTTGTTGTTGTCCTTGGTCCTACAGGACGTAACTTTGCTGCTGGTATGTCAGGAGGAATTGCTTATGTTTATGATCCTGATAATAAGTTATATGCTCATATTAATAAAGAATTAGTTAATTATAGTAATGTAAGTTCAAGATATGATGAAGCACAGTTAAAGAAATTAATTGAAAAACATTATGATTATACAAATTCACAAGTAGCTAAAGATATATTAGATGACTTTGAACATCAAGTCACTTTATTTAAGAAAGTTGTCCCTCATGATTATGCTCATATGATTGAATTAATTAGTTCATATGAACAACAAGGTCTTACAAATGAACAAGCAAAAGTAGAAGCATTTAACGCTTTTAAGAAGGGAGTGTAACACCATGGGTAAACCTACCGGATTTTTAGAAATTGATCGTCAAGTAAGTAAAGAAATAGAACCTAAAAAACGTATTTTAAACTTTAAAGAATTTCATAAACCTTTATCTAAAGAAGAACAAGCATGTCAGGGTGCCCGTTGTATGGATTGTGGTGTACCTTTTTGCCAAAGCGGTAAAATGATTGATGGAATGGCCTCAGGGTGTCCACTTAATAACCTAATCCCAGAATGGAATGATTTAGTTTATCATAATAATTATAAGCAAGCTTTTATAAGATTGCGTAAAACAAATAACTTTCCTGAATTTACTTCAAGAGTGTGTCCTGCCTTATGTGAAGCAGCATGTACTTGTGGTTTAAACGGAGATCCAGTTACAGTTAGAGAAAATGAACATGGTATTATTGAAACAGCCTATAAAGCAGGATGGATGAAACCTGAACCACCTACTCATCGTATTGATAAAAAGATTGCGATTATAGGATCAGGTCCTGCTGGACTTGCGAGTGCTGATCAGTTAAATAAAAGAGGATATCATGTTACAGTCTTTGAAAAAGATGATCAACCAGGTGGATTATTAATGTATGGTATTCCTAATATGAAACTTGAAAAAGAAGTTATTCAAGCGCGTGTTGCGATAATGAAACTTGAAGGTGTAGAATTTAAAACTAATACACCTATTGAAACTAAAAAACAAGCCAATGAATTACTAAAAGAATATGATCGTATTATTTTAGCGTGTGGCTCAAGAAAGCCAAGAGACATCGTTGTTCCTGGAAGAGATGCCAAAGGAATTTATTTTGCTGTAGATTATTTAACTGGAATCACAAAATCACTTATGAAAAGTGATTTAAAAGATGAAACTTATGTGCCAACAAAAGGAAAAAATGTACTTGTTATTGGTGGTGGAGATACTGGTAATGACTGTGTTGGGTCAGCTATTCGTTTAGGATGTCATTCTGTAGTTCAATTAGAAATGATGCCTGAATTACCAACTCAACGCTTAGATTCTAATCCTTGGCCCGAATGGCCAAAGGTGAAAAAGACAGATTATGGACAAAAAGAAGCTATTGCAGTGTTTGGACATGATCCTCGTCTTTATACAACAACAGTAAAAGAATTTATTAAAGATGATAAAGGAAACGTAAAACAAGCTGTTATTGTTCAAGTTGAATCAAAGAAGGTAGATGGACGTTTTCAAATGGTACCAGTAAAGGGAACTGAAAAAACAATAGATGTTGATTTAGTTTTAATTGCTGCTGGTTTTGTTGGCTGTGAAAATGCAACAGTACAAGCATTCCAAGTTGATCTTACAAAAAGAAATACGGTTGTTACGGATACTCAATATCGTACTAATCAAGAAAAAGTCTTTGCTGCAGGTGATATGCGAAGAGGACAATCATTAGTTGTTTGGGCTATAAAAGAAGGAAGAGAAGTTGCTCATGCTATTGATGAAGATTTAATGGGATATTCAAATTTATAAGAGTCATGATTTATCATGATTCTTTTTTATGCTTAAATAAAACAAAGGAACTGTTAAAACAGTTCCTTTGTTTTATAAGAAGTATTGTTCAAATATGGTTTTAGTATGTTTTTCATGACTTCGACTAATGGGTACATGTAGTCCGTTAGACATAATGAAATATGTACGATGATATTCTATTACCTTTGAAAGATTGACAAGAAAACTGCGATGACACTCTAAAAAATGAGGACCAGTTTGTTCATCGTATTTTTTTAGATTCTCATATGTTTTTATTGTTTTGTCCTCTAAATGAATAATAGTTTGTCTTAAATCACGTTCAAAGAAAATGATATCTGAACAAGGAATAAGCGAAGTCTTTCCTTTATTTACAATAGCGATTCTTTGATTGTTGTTAGCTGCTTTATTTAAAGCAGCTAACAGTTTATCTTTTAAATCGGGTTCGTAAATAAAATAACAGTGATTGACATCATAAATATACCTTGATGCTTGAAGCGATGAAGAAACAAAGATAATAGAAGTTTCAAAGAAATAATGCGAAATTGTCTTTGCAATATGAATACCATTAGAAAAAGGTTCACTTAAATATATGAAGAAAATAGTATGTTTATTAAAATGAGTTAATTCATGTTTTAAATCAATATTTTCATTAAATAATGAAATATTTGCTGTTGAATCAATTTCTAATATGTGCTGTTTTAAAATTTCCTTACTTTTTTTGTCATTACTTATAATGACGATATCCATAATAACACTCCTCATCTTTTATTACATGATTATACAAAATTAAACATAATGTTCAATAAGAAAGCGTAAATAGCACATTTGACAGCATAAATGACATAATAAGCTTCGACAAATGGGAAAATGCGCTTTTTATAGATATAAAATAATAATGCATATAACTCATAAGTGCACAAAGATTTATCTTTGTCATATGTTACATTCAATGTAACGAAGAAGCATACATAGTAATGTTATACTGTCAATGAGGAGGAAAGGAAATATGTTGAAAAAAGATTTTTTGTGGGGTGGTGCCTTGGCAGCTCACCAATTTGAAGGAGGGGTTTTAAATACTTCTAAAGGGTATTCAGTAGCTGATGTGATGACAGCTGGTGCTCATGGAGTACCTAGAGTGATTACAGATGGTGTCATAGAAGGAAATTATTATCCTAATCATGTAGGTATTGATTTTTATGGTCATTATAAAGAAGATATTGCGATGTTTGCTGATATGGGATTTAAATGTTTTAGAACATCTATAGCGTGGACACGAATTTTTCCATTAGGTGATGAAGATGAACCTAATGAAGAAGGTTTGCAATTTTATGATGATGTTTTTGATGAATTATTAAAATATGGGATTGAGCCAGTTATTACTTTAAGTCATTTTGAAATGCCTTATCATTTAGCTAAAGAGTATGGTGGTTTTATGAATCGTAAAACAATCGATTTCTTTGTGAAATTTGCTAAGGTTTGTTTTGAAAGATATAAAAATAAAGTTAAATATTGGATGACATTTAATGAGATTAATAACCAGATGAATTTTAAAAATGATATTTTTGGTTGGACTAATAGTGGAGCTCATTTTGGTAATTATGATAATCCAGAAGAAGCAATGTACATATGTGGACATCACACATTAGTAGCAAGTGCAAAAGCGGTAAAAATTGGTAAAGAAATCAATCCTGATTTCCAAATTGGATGTATGATTGCAATGGTACCCATTTATCCATTTAGTTGTCGTCCGGCAGACCAAATTTTAGCACAACATCAAATGCATGATCGTTTTTTCTTTGCTGATGTACAATGTCGAGGACATTATCCTGCATATGCATTAAAGATGTTTGAAAGAAAAGGCTTTAATATTGATATTACAGAAGAAGACAAAGAAGCTTTAGCTCAAGGAACTGTTGATTATATTGGATTTAGTTACTACATGACAAATGTTGTTGATTCTACAGTAACAAAAGATGTATCAAAGGCAACAGATGGATCAAGTGAACATTCTGTTAAAAATCCTTACATTAAAGAATCAGATTGGGGTTGGGCTATTGATCCAGAAGGATTAAGATATGCTTTAAATCTATTCTATGAAAGATATGAAAAACCATTATTTATCGTAGAAAATGGTTTTGGGGCTATTGATCAAAAAGAAGCAGATGGATCATGTCATGACCCATATCGTATTGATTATTTAAAAGCACATATTAAGGAAATGAAAAAAGCAGTTGAAGAAGATGGTGTTGAATTAATGGGGTATACACCATGGGGTTGCATTGACTGTGTTTCATTTACAACGGGTGAAATGAAAAAAAGATATGGTTTTATCTATGTTGATAGGGATAATGATGGAAAGGGAACATTACAAAGAAGTAAAAAAGACTCTTATGAGTGGTATAAAAGAGTCATTGCATCGAATGGAGAAGAGTTAGATTAATAAGCAATGGCATCACGCCATTGCTTTTTCAAGGAAAGAATCGGGGGAATACAAACTTGAAAAAAACAGTTAAGAAATTAATATTACTTTCTATTGTCTTTACGATGATGATAACAGGACTTGTTCATTATGAAATTATTGGTCATGCTGTTGATTTACCAAGTGTAAAAGATTTTGCGACAATGGAGCAATTAAAGACACTAACAACAAGTGATGATGTAAGTCTATATTATGGTAAAGATGATACGAAATGGGATATTGTAGGAAGTCAAAATGATAACATTGTACTCATGGCACAATCACCAATTCAAACTAATACAACATTTAATAATACCGGAAATGAAATAAGTGATAGTAGCTTATGGGATGATTGCTTTTATATGAGTGGAGATGTTTCTTCAGTATATCCTAATCACTATGGAAGTAGTGCTATTCGCCAAACTTTAAAAAATCTAAAAAACACATATTTCAGTGATTTTGAATCAAAAGGGATGGTTTCTACTTATTTATATAATAAGGATGAAAAAAATAATGGTTTATATGGTATGAGCGATTATTTGTATTTACCATACGGAGATATTAATAGTGATACTATTAGTGTTGGTGAAAATAGTAGTGATCAACTTGATAGTGGAATCAAAATAAAAAAATCCACTTTAAAAACGAATAATTTCTTTTTAAGAACACCTGCTAGTGCATCAGGTCAAGTGTTATCGGTAAATACAGATTTATCAACAGTGGCAACTTGGGTTACTGCAAAATTAAATATTGTACCAGCGTTTCAATTAAAAGGAGATCGTTACTTATTTGCATCAAGAGTACCTGTAACAAGTACAAGTGGAAAAGTAGCGTTAGATGATACGATGACGCTAAGATATAAGTCACAACTACAAGGAACTGCAACAGTTTCAACAGACAAACAATCAATTACTTTTGATAATGTTCCTTATGGTGTAGATGTAGTTATTCAAAATAGTGAAGGTGCTTATCGCTATTCTGTAGCACATGGAAATAGTACAAGAACGGCTAAAGATTATAACTTAAGCAGTTTTGATAATAGTCAAATATGGTTAGAGAGTACTGATACTGGTGAACGTTGTCATTATGCTACAATGGCAGTTCAAGAAGAACCAGAAAATGATGTCAATTTACCAGCAAAGACAGATTTTGCATTATGTGAAGAATTAAAAAAATTTAATACAGCCAGTGATAATGATAAAAACATGGAAGAAACAGTACAAGTTTATTTAGGAAATTATAAACAAAAATGGATTGTTACAGGTAGTCAAAATGATCATTTGGTGTTATATGCAATGTCTTCTTTACAAGATTGTAAATTTAATAATGACAATTCAAATAAAGATGTCTCATTAAATGATGATATTGGTGTTTATCCAAGTGGAACAAGTATTTCACAAGTTTATCCTAACCATTACGGTAGCAGTTTAGCACGTAAAACATTAATCAATTTATCACTTACATATTTTACAACAGAAGAACAAAAATTAATTTTACCAACTAAGGTTTATACAAAGGATTCAAAAAATAGTGTAACTTATTACACAAATGATAAACTTTACTTACCTCATGAAGCAGAGGGTGCTTATGGAGCTTCTACTGATACTCTATCAGTTGGAGAAAACAGCGAAGATAATTTATATGCAGGGTTACCTGTTTATAAAAATTATTGGGCAACCGATACATATAAGTGGTTCTTTTTGACAGCACCTGCTAGAAATACTTCGGTAAAAGGATTTAATTACTCGCCTACATCTAAGTTGGCTAACACAGGTAGAGTAGATGTAACAAGTGAAAGTGGACTTCGTCCTGCATGTCAAATTGATATGTCCAAAGTGTTGTTTGGATCAACAACACCTGCTGTAAATAAAGAAGGACAATTAGATAAAAGTGAAGCAATGACTTTGCGCTATCAATCGGACAATATAGGTACAGTGAATGTAACAACTGATTATAAAAAAGCAGTTCTTACAAATGTGCCAGCAGGAACTTATTTAGTAGCTCAAAATAATCAAGGTTCTTGGTCAAAAGCTGTTTCTGGTTCTACTTCTATTCAAGCTAGTGATTTAGGATTAACAAGTTTTAAAGGGTATCAAGTGTGGATAGAAAATACGAATACGGATCAACGTATCACTTCAGCTTCATTAGCGGGTACACAAGAACCAACTAAAGAAAGTTACCATGTAGAAATTAAGGAAAGTACAGGGTTACAAATTACTTCTCATAATGAAAGTCAAGATGTAGAAGAAGGTCAAGCTATTTCAACTATTACTGTTGAATTAAAAAAAGGTTATACAATAAGCGATGATGATTTAAAAAATATTCAAGGATTAAATGGTTTAGTTGTAAGTAAAACAGATAAGGGTTTAACAATATCAGGAATACCTTCAGGTAATGTTGATTTGACTTTACCACAGGCAACACGCAAAAAGGCAAAGACACCGGAAGTGACAGTAAGTGAAGATAATCATCAACTTGAAGTAACAGTCACTAATAAAAATGATGCTTATGGAGACGAGGAATATAGTCTAGATCAAAGTCATTGGCAAACATCAAATATATTTGATCAAATACAACCGGGACAAACTTATACTATTTATGTTCGTTTTAGCGAAAGTGAAGAATATGGGGCTTCAGATATTACAACAGTGCAATATACAACAAGAGCAGCAACATATGTAGTAAGTATTCCTAAAGAAGTGAAAGCTGATGGAAGTATACAACAAATAAAAATCAACCAAAATGAAGATTTCTATTTAGGAAAGAATGGTTATGTTGATGTAATGATTGAAGATACTGGAGATATTAAAAATGGAAATATTACATTATCTCGATTAAATGATGCAAAAAAGACAACCGTGAGTGCACAGTTATTTATTAATAATCAATTATTTACTAATTTAAGTCAAAGTGTCATTCAGATTGTTAATAAAACAGATTATGCGTCATTATCAGTAAAGAAACCTGAAAACCAGTCTATTTTAGCTGGGCAATATAAAGGACAGATTACATTTAAAATCAGTTATAAAGAAAAATAACGGAGGTTCAAATGAAAAAAACAAAGAAAGTCATTTTATCAATAGTGATTGTATTCATTCTTTTAGGAGGTGGTGTTTTTGTAGGAATGAATTGGTCTCATTGGTTTTCTAATCAAACAATTTCTAATGTAGATAAAAATGCTCAAGATTATAAAGGGAATAAAGAAACATATACTGGTAAGAAAAATACAGATACGATTGATATACCGGGATTTGATAAGCTTACATTTAAAGCAGGAACTAAAAAACAGAAGGTTAACTTTTATAATCCTAAGCAAAATACATGCTATTTTAGACTTTCAATGTGTCTTCAAGATGGAACAAAGTTATGGCAAAGTCAATTAATTAAACCAGGGAAAGCTATTTATGAAATCACATTGAATAAGGGTTTAAAAACAGGTGAGTACCAAAATTGTTTATTAAAATATGAGTGTTTTCAACTCAATGATGAACAAACACCATTAAATGGATCACAAATAAATTTTAATTTAAGTGTATTAGAGTAATAGGGGGATTTAAAAATGAAAAAAATGATAAGTAGTGGGTTAACATTAATGATGTTACTTTCAGCAGTCGTAACACCAATTTGTGCAGCAGAAACAACAGATGTTGTTTATACACAAGGAAATAACTATACAATTAGTATTCCTAAAACAGTAAACTTAAAACAAGGGGAAGAAGTGAGTGCCCAAATTCAGGCAACACAAATGAATGTTTCACCAACAGAAAAAGTACAAGTAAGTGTAAACAGTGGACTTACAAATGGTCAAGTAACATTAACTCATGATAATGGAACTGATCAAACAACATCAAAAGTGAGTCTTACTTCAAATGGAACAGCTATCAATGATAATAGTATTGTTGCTTCATTTGAAAGCCAAGATTTAACTGCAAAAGAAGGAGGAACTCTTTATTTTGCTGGATTAGCTAATAATTTAAAAGCGGGGACTTGGAAAGGACAAATGACTTTTGATATTAAAGTTGTTAATAAATAGGGGGAAAATAAAGTGAAAAAGGGTTTAACAGGATTATTATTAGTATCATTGATGGCTACTTTAACTGTGCCAGTACAAGCAGCAGAACAAACAACATTAATTCATGCAAATGTAGGTTCAAGTTATACATTGACTATTCCTAAAGAAACAACAATTGATGTCAATGCACTTACAACACCATTAAATGGAACAATTAAAGTAACCGGAAATATTTTATCAACTCAAAACGTAGTGGTATCTGCAGTTACTCAACCATTACATAATGATGATCAAAATGCTGATTTACCTTATACATTAAAAAATGGTAATCAAACTTTCACATCAATGAATTTTAATCAAAATGATTTAAAATCTACAAAAGAAGTACAACTTCAAATCGCAATTAATCAAGAAGATTGGAATCAATCACCAGCAGGATCCTATAATGGAAGTATTATCTTCGATGCTAAGTTACAATAAGAAAGAAGCAAAATAGTGAAATTAAAAATAAGATTTAAACGACTATTTTTAATGTTCTTAATGATCATTAATTTAATTACACCAGTTTATGCAAGTGAGCAAACATCATTAAAAACAACAATACCGACACAGCATGATACTAAAATTGTCATCAAGGGAGAGGGAACAATGACGGTCAATGGAATAGTTTATCATCAGGGGGATACTATTCTTTTACAACGGGGAAAAAGTTATCAATTTGTTTTTAATGCTCATCAAGGTTATCGAATTAGTAAAGTTATATTTAATGGGAAAGATGTAACAGATCATTTAAATGATAATATGTATCAAAGTGATGCTATTTATCAAGATGGTACATTAGAAGTAGAATATAGTTTAATAAATAAAATCATAAAGACAAATGTGAACTCAACACATCAATTGGAAACAGTGGTAACGGGAGATAATCAGTCTATACTCATTTCTTATTTACTTACAATGTTATCTATTGTTTTGATGCTTGTATTAATTAAAAAAATGGATTAGATGAAATGTATTAAAATAAATACAATTCATTGACATCGTGATAAGAGTTTGATATTCTTTTCAAGAAAAATAAATAAAAGATAGAGGCGCATGAATCATTAGTATTTAACGATAATGGTTGGTGACAGTTGTTAAAGAAAGGGAAACATGCCGAAGGAAATAGAAACACCAATTTCTATTTACCTGGGAGATAATAAAAGATATTATTTCTTGTCACAATTGTGGAGAGCTATCATGAAGTATAAGTACTTTGATTGTCTCAAAGTACTTATTTTTTTGGAGGAAAAAATGAATTATGTAAAGACAGGGTGGGCATTACTACCACCAATTATTGCGATTATATGGGCATTAAAAACAAAAGAAGTTTATTTATCTTTATTTATTGGTGTTATTTCAGGAACATTATTATTAAGTCAATTTGATATCATAAAAGGTATAGATTTATTATTTGATACATTTATTCAATGTTTAAGTCAATCAACGCATATAAGTATCTTGTGATTTTTAGTGATGCTTGGTATAGTCGTAACTTTAATGAGTAAAAGTGGTGGTAGTCAAGCCTATGGCGAGTTTGCTAAAAAGAAAATAAAATCATCTAAACAATCATTGTTTGCTACATTTCTTTTAGGTGTTTTTATTTTTATTGATGATTATTTTAATTGTTTAACAGTAGGGAATGTTATGTCAAAGGTAACTGATGAATTTAAAGTATCGAGATCGATGCTCGCTTATATTATAGATAGCACAGCAGCACCAATATGTATTATTGCCCCTATTTCATCTTGGGCGGCGGCTGTAAGTGGTTATACAACAGGTGATGGTTTTCAATTGTTTTTAAATACGATACCTTTTAATCTTTATGCTTTACTTACTATTGTTATGGTTTGTTATGTTATTTATAGTGAATTTCATATTGGGAAAATGAAAGAACATGAGGTAGCAGCTAAAATGGGAGATATCCATTATGGAATGAATCCTTATAATGAAAAGGAAGATGATGTTCAAAAAGGTGGTCAAATGATTGATTTGGTATTACCTGTTTTTATCCTTATTATGAGCTGTATGATAGGAATGATTTATACCGGAGGATTTTTTTCGGGTGAAAACTTAATCACTGCTTTTAGTCAGTGTGATGCTTCTAAAGGATTAGTATATGGAACATTTTTTACTTTAATTTGTATGTTTGTTTTATATTTATCTCGAAAAGTGTTGAGTTATGATGAATTTGTAGAATGTATTCCAGAAGGATTTAAAACAATGGTACCTTCTATTTTGATTCTGGTTTTAGCTTGGGTATTAGGTGATCTTGTTTCTAATCAGTTAAAAGCAGGGGCGTTTGTTTATCAAATGTTGCAATCTGCCTCGATTTCTACTGCTATTTTACCAGGATGTTTATTTGTTGTAGGAGCAGGCTTGTCTTTTTCAACAGGGACATCATGGGGAACGTTTGCTATTCTTATTCCAATGGCAACTTCGTTGTTTCCTGAAGGCTCAAATATGTTAGTGATTTCTATTTCATCTATTTTGGCAGGAGCTGTTTGTGGTGATCATATTTCACCAATTTCAGATACAACAATTATGGCTTCAACGGGTGCAAAATGTCATCATTTACATCATGTTACAACCCAATTACCATATGCTCTCATTGTGGCTTTGGCTTGTATAGTAGGGTATTTATTCGCTGGATTTACACAAAATTTACTTTTAACTTTATTTAGTGCTTTTTTAACTTTAGTCATCATTATTGGTGGCATACGAATTTATCAAAATCATATTGTGAATGATTAAAGGGTGGATGCCCTTTTTTGTTTTAAAATAATTTTTTATATTCTATCCTATCTTTATCAGTTTTGGTATAATATGAAATAAGAAGGTGGTTAGACAATGTTTAATATTTCAGCGATACAATTTAATTTATCGTTTATTGTCAATATTATAAGAACATTATTAGATGTTTTTATGGTTTGGTATGTTTTATATTTACTAATTGGTATGTTTAAACAAAATATGCGTACTATGCAATTATTTAAAGGGGTACTGATTATTCTTATTTTAAAATTTGTAACATCTATTTTAGGACTCACAACAATGTCATATTTAGTAGATACAGTTTTAACATGGGGAATTATTGCGATTATTGTGATTTTTCAACCAGAGATTCGTTCTCTACTAGAAAAAATGGGACGTACGAAATTGGATTATAAGATGAATGATTTGTCAGATGATCAAAAAGAGCATTTAATTGATGAAATAGTTGATTCTGTAACAAAGTTATCGGAGACTCAAACTGGAGCACTGATTACTTTTGAAAGAACACAATCATTGATTGATTATATTAATACAGGAACAAAGATTAACGCTGATATTAAATCAGAGTTATTCAATACAATCTTTTGGGAAGGAACGCCATTACATGATGGGGCTGTTATTATCAAAAATGACCGTGTTGTATGTGCTGCTGCTTTCTTCCCGCCAACAAATCAGGATTTATCACCATTATATGGGGCACGTCATCGTGCAGCGTTAGGAATTAGTGAAATTACTGATTCGCTTACGATTGTTGTATCTGAAGAAACAGGGACGATTTCTTTTGCGATAAATGGTAAACTTAGAAAGATCCCTCGTAAAGAGTTAAAAGCATCACTTGTCAATGAGTTAGATTGGTTTAATTCTAATGAAAAGGATGGTGATGAAGATGAATAAAAAAGATTCATCACGTCATGATTCAACTACTGATTTCTTTTTAAAATTTATTAATAAAGAAAAAAGTGAAGAAGATAAAAAATCAAAGCCAAACAATCATCGTGGTATTAGCGAAGAATATACATCTACAAAAGAAAAATTTGCGAAAGCTTTATTTAAAATGATTAATTTGCTTAATACAACATTTGATAAGATGTTACAATCAAATTTATCAATTAAAATATTATCGTTTTTATTAGCTGTAGTTTTATTGTTTACTGTAAGTGGAGGTTCATTAGAATCGCTATTTTCTACACCAAATGGCGGAGATTATATCAAATCTGTACCTGTAGCAATAGAAGGTTTACAAGATGATTATGATGTTGCTGGAGTACCAGAAACAGTGAATGTAGGATTAATTGGACCATCACTAGATATTTATTCTACAAAGCTGACTAAGAATTATGAAGTTTATGTAGATTTATCAGGTTTAGGTGAGGGTGAACAAACAGTAGAACTTAAATCACGTAATTTTCCTGATAGTGTAGAAGTGATGATGGTACCTCAAACTATTACTGTAACAATTACGAGAAAAGTGACAAAAACATTTGATTTAAATTATCGCTTTATTAATGAAGATAAAATTGATAGTAAGTATTCTGTTTCGGTTAATTCTTTAGAACATGATAAAGTAGAAGTGCGAGGTAGCCAAGACAATATTGATAAAATATATTCGGTTGACGCTGTTATTGATTTAAAGGGAATTACAGATTCGTTTAGTCAAAAATGTAAAGTAAAAGCATATGATCGTAGTGGTAAAGTATTAAATGTGGAAATTATTCCTTCAAGTGTTGATGTTGATTGTTCTGTTAGTTCATATAGTAAAAAAGTAAGCTTAGAACCTGAATTTACTGGAACAATTGCATCAGGATTTGCGGTTGAAAAGGTTGATTTTTCTAAATCACAAGTTAGAATATATGGTGACGCAGCTAATATTAAGGATATTGATAGTGTTAAAGTATTAATTGATGTCAATAATCTTTCTTCAACTCAAAGTTTTAAAGATTTAAAATTAGTCAAAGATTCTAACGTTAATAAGATGTCTTTTGCCAGTGTTGATGGTACTGTTACCATTACAAATGCCATTTCTAAGGCTTTTTCAGATTTACCTATTCATGTAAAGAATAACAATCAAAAATATCAAGTTAGCTTTCTTAATACAAAGGCTGTACAGGTCACTGTGACAGGAGCTGAATCAAAGGTCAATAAACTAACAAATAATGACATTACAGTATATGTTGATGTCGAAAATTTAAAAAGAGGTCGACATTTAGTTCCGCTTTCAGTAGAATTAAGTGACAAATCATTAAATTATCAAATTGATGATATTCAAAATGTAAGCATTTTGATTAAAAAATAGGAGGATATTATGGGAAAATATTTTGGAACGGATGGATTCCGTGGGGAAGCCAATGTTAATTTAACAGTGGAACATGCCTACAAAGTAGGTCGTTATTTAGGGTGGTATTTTAGCCATGGCAAAGAAAAAGCCAGAGTGGTTATTGGAAAAGATACCAGAAGAAGTTCTTATATGTTTGAATATGCACTTGTATCAGGATTAACTGCCAGTGGTGCAGATGCCTATTTATTACATGTGACAACAACACCTTCAGTTTCTTATATTGTAAGAACAGATGGATTTGATTGTGGGATTATGATTAGTGCTTCACACAATCCTTATTATGATAATGGAATTAAAGTTTTAGACGGTAATGGTCATAAAATGGATGCGAAAGTAGAAGCGTTGATTGAACAATATATTGATGGTGAAATTGATGAAATTCCATTCGCAACTAAAGATAAAATTGGTTGTGCTAAAGATTATTCAGTAGGACGTAATCGTTACATTGGATATTTAATGTCTATTCCTACACGTGCATTTAAAGATATTCGTGTTGGTTTAGATTGTGCTAATGGTGCTTCTAGTGCCATTGCAAAAAGTGTATTTGATGCTTTAGGTGCAAAAACTTATGTTATCAATAATCAACCTGATGGTTTAAATATTAATACTAATTGTGGATCAACACATATTGATGTATTACAAAAATATGTAAGAGATCATGCTTTAGATATTGGTTTTGCTTATGATGGAGATGCAGATCGTTGTATCGCTGTTGATGAATTTGGACGTGTTGTTGATGGTGATTTAATTTTATATGTATGTGGTAAATATTTAAAAGATCATGGTGAATTATCTAATGATACAATTGTTACAACAGTCATGTCTAACTTAGGATTATATAAAGCTTTAGATAAAGAAAATATTCATTATGAAAAAACAGCTGTTGGAGATAAATATGTTAACGAAAACATGGTTAAAAATGGTCATTGTTTAGGTGGAGAACAATCAGGACATATCATTTTCTCTAAACATGCGACAACTGGTGATGGTATTTTAACATCATTAAAAGTAATGGAAGCTGTTATTGAAAGTAAACAAACATTAGCCCAATTAACAGAACCAGTCACAATCTATCCACAATTAATGCAAAATGTAGCAGTAAGAGATAAAAAGGAAGCACAAAATGATCCTGAAGTACAAGCTGTTATTAAAGAAGTAGAAGCATCACTTGGTGATGAAGGACGTGTTTTAGTGCGTGAATCTGGTACTGAACCAGTTGTTCGTGTCATGGTTGAAGCTGATAGTGATGAAAAATGTAGTGAAAATGTACGAAAAATCATTGATAAGATGAGAGAGCGCGGATTTGTCATTAAAAGATAAATAACATAATATCACATAATATTGCCATATAATATGGCAATATTTTATATATAGTAAAAAGTGAGGTGAAATATATGCAATTTAAAATAAATATTATAGATGATGAAAAAAATTTAAATGATTTAGTAAGAACATATCTAGAAAGAGAAGGATATGCAGTTTGTTCATTTTATACTTATGATGAAGCTTTGTTGCATAAAGAGGATGATGTTCACCTTTGGTTGATTGATATTATGCTTGATAAGGCAAGTGGCTTTGAATTATTTAATGAAATAAAGGAAAAGAAACCTAAAATGCCTATTATCTTTATGTCAGCAAGAGATCAAGAATTTGATCGTATCATTGGCTTAGAAAAGGGTTCAGATGATTATATTACAAAGCCTTTTAATATTAAGGAAGTTATTTTAAGAATTAATAATTTACTTAAAAGATCTTATGATGATCCATCCAAAATTCAATTAGATGGTTATGATATTGATTTAGAAAAAAGAAGAGTCTTCCGTAGCGGTGAAGAAATCACACTTACAACTAAGGAATATGATTTATTAGTATACTTTATTACAAATAAAGGACTTGCGATATCAAGAGAACAAGTCTTATCTAAAGTTTGGGATGAAAACTATTATGGTAGTGATCGTGTTGTGGATGACACACTTAGACGTTTAAGAAAGAAAATGCCAGAAATAAATGTACGTACGATTTATGGCTTTGGTTATCGACTAGATTAATGTTAAAAAAATTATCATTACAAAAGCAGTTGATTGTTATTTTTTCACTCATTGCAATCACTGTTTTTGTTATTCTTTTTCCCTTAATTGATAAGAACTTATCTCATGTAATTGATGAAGAAATGTATGATGTTTTAGATCGTTCACAATCTGCCTTTTATTCATATCATTACTCTCCAGAATATCGAGATACAACAAAACAAATTTATCATATGACATATGATGTATCATCGAATACTCTTTATCCATCTCAAGGAATGAGTACCAAAAAAGCAAGTGTTCTTGCACCTGTATTTTCACAAAAACTTTATCAAATGATTTCTAATAATAAAGAGAAAATACAAGAAAAAGGAAAATGTGGTAATGATGATGTTTATTATCAAATTGAAAAGTATGATTCTAGTACATATGTTATTTCTTTAGTATACAGTGATTATTCTAAAACGTTAATTACAGCACTAAGGCAGCAAGTTATTTATATTTTTTATGGGGCTTTTTTGATTTTAGGTGTTGTCATTTTTATATGGTTATCTAGTTTAATTAAACCTTTAAAGAAGATACGTCAATATATTAATGATATTAAAGAAGATAAAGAGAGTGAACTGAATATTGATCGAGAAGATGAAATAGGGGTTGTTTCCCGTTCATTAATTGAAATGAAAGAAGAGTTAGATAAGCAAAATGAAATAAAAGAAGAAATGATTCATAATATATCTCATGATCTAAAGACACCGATTGCTTTAATTCGTACCTATGCTCAAAGTATGAAAGATGATATTTATCCTTATGGGGATAAAGATTCATCATTAGATGTGATTATTGAAAATAGTGATCGTTTAGATAAAAAAGTTAAAAGTTTACTATACTTAAATCGTTTGGATTATTTAAGTGGTGAAGAAACAGATGATGTTTGTAAGATGAAAGATTTAATTGAACATATTGTCATTCAAATGCAGGGGTTACATTCAGATATTGATATTGTTGTTGATTTACAAGATGTTATTTTTAAAGGTAAAGATGATTATTGGCGTATTTGTATTGAAAACATTATTGAAAATGCTTGTCGCTATGTTCATCAAATTATCAAGGTTACATTAAAAGAAGATTATTTAGAAATTTATAATGATGGTGATCCTATAGAAAAAGATGATCCTCAGTTATTATTTCAACCATACGAAACTGGAACTAAAGGACAATTTGGTTTAGGACTTTCTATTGTCTATAAAACAGTGACAATGTATGGTTATCAAGTCAAGGCTGTTAATCAAGAAAAAGGAGTAAGCTTTATTATTGATAAAGCTTAACTCCTTTTTTGATAATTATGTTAATTTTCGCTATAAAATAGTTCACAAGATTAAGAAAAAGGAATATAATATGTTAGAAAAACTTGTTAAAATGTTCACAAAAGAAAATGGGGATGAAAAATGAATTTAGTAGAAAAAATAAAAAAATTAAAAGAAGAAAAAAATGTGGTAATTTTAGCACATTATTATGTAGAAGGTGAAGTACAAGATGTAGCTGACTATGTAGGTGATTCATACTTCTTAGCCAAAAAAGCAGTAGAAACAGATGCACAAGCGATTTTATTCTGTGGTGTTGAATTTATGGGTGAAAGTGCAAAAATTTTAAATCCTGAAAAAACAGTTTTAATGCCTGAACCAGAAGCAGATTGCCCAATGGCACATATGGCTAACATAGTAAGAATTAAACATGTAAGAGAAGAATATGATGATGTAGCTGTTGTTTGTTATATCAACTCAACAGCAGAACTAAAACAGTTTAGTGATGTTTGTGTTACTTCTTCTAATGCAATGAAGATAGTGAAAAACTTACCTCAAAAAAACATTTACTTTATACCTGATGAAAATTTAGGACGTTATATTGCAACGCAAGTACCGGAAAAGAATTTTATCTTTAATGATGGCTTTTGTCATGTTCATAAAGGAATCAGTAAGGAAGATATTGAAAAAGCGCGTGAATTACATCCAAATGCAAAAGTTCTTGTTCATCCTGAATGTCGTTTAGAAATTTGTGATATGGCTGATTATATAGGTTCAACTTCGGGAATTATTGATTTTGCTCATCAAGATGATAGTCAAGAATTTATTATTTGTACTGAAAGAGGCGTATTACACAAATTACAAAATGATAATCCTGATAAATCATTTTATTTAGTTAATAACCATCAAACATGTCCTAATATGAAAAAAATCACTTTAGAAAAAGTATGTTCAACATTAGAACAATTTAACCATGTTGTAGAAATGGATGAATTTGATCGTAAAAAAGCCTTACATCCATTAGAAAAAATGTTAGAACTAGCAAAATAGAGAGGAATTAAAATGAACACTTATTATGATGTTATCATTGTTGGAACAGGAGCAGCTGGTTTATTTGCCGCTTTAAGTCTTGATCCACAATTGAACATATTAATGATTACGAAAGATAAAGTAGAAAATAGTGATTCTTACTTAGCTCAAGGAGGAATCTGTACTTTAAAAAGTCCTGATGATTTTGATGCTTTTTATAATGATACATTAAAAGCAGGACACGGAGAAAATAATCCTGAATCAGTTAAAATTATGATTAAAAATTCTCCTCATATTATGAAAGAGTTAATGGATTATGGTGTAGAATTTGATTTAGATAAGCAAGGTAATCTTGCCTATACTCGTGAAGGGGCTCATTCTAATTATCGTATTTTACATCATCAAGATGTAACTGGAAAAGAAATCACAAGTAAACTGATTATGCAAGTTAAAAAAAGAAGTCATATTACTTTACTTGAAGATACAACAATGCTTGATTTAGTATGTGATCAAAATCAAGTTAAAGGAATTATTGTTTTACATGAAGGTGAAATTAAACAAATTAATAGTAAAGCTGTTATTTTAGCTACCGGTGGTATGGGAGGATTATTTAAGCATTCTACCAACTTTAGACATATTACCGGAGATTCTTTTGCGATAGCATTAAAAAATCATGTTGAATTAGAAAATATTAATTATATTCAAATTCATCCAACTACTCTATATACTAATAAAAATGAACGTAGTTTCCTTATTAGTGAATCAGTAAGAGGTGAAGGTGCTTATTTATTAAATAAAGATGGTGAACGTTTTACTGATGAATTACAACCTAGAGATGTTGTATCTAATGCGATTCGTGAACAAATGAAAAAAGACCATAGTGATCATGTATATTTAAGTGTTATGCATATGGATCATGATCAAGTCTTAAATCGTTTCCCTCACATTTATGATCGTTGTAAAGAAGAAGGATACGATATGTTTAAACAACCTGTACCTGTAGTACCTGCACAACATTATTTAATGGGTGGTATTAAAGCAGATACATGCGGAAAAACATCTATGACACAACTCTATGCTGTAGGTGAAACAGCATGTAATGGAGTTCATGGAGCTAACCGATTAGCGAGTAACTCATTGTTAGAAAGTTTAGTATTCGCTAAAAGAGCAGCCGGTGTTATTAACGAAACAATTGCTGAAGTAGAAAATAAACATTTAGATTATGATTTAACAAAATACCAAGATGTTGAAAAATTACAAAAAGAAAATCATAAGTTAGTGTTAGATGAAATTAAAAAGAGGGATGAAGAATTCTATGATAAATGGTGTCAATTTGAAAGTTAATATTGATCAATATATTTTAAATGCTTTACAAGAAGATATTACAAGTGAAGATGTAACAACAAATGCAATTATGAAAGAACGTGTAGAAGGTCATGTTGATTTGATTGCTAAGGAAGATGGAATTATTTGTGGATTAGAAGTATTTGAAAGAGCCTTTACATTATTAGATGAAGATACTAAATTTATATGTAAATATAAAGATGGTGATGAAATTAAAAAAGGTGATCATATAGGTGAAGTATGTGGTGATATCCGTGTTCTTTTATCAGGAGAACGCGTCGCTTTAAATTACTTACAAAGAATGTCTGGAATTGCAACTTATACCCATCGTGCTATCCAACATTTAAAAGGAAGTCATACTGTTTTACTTGATACACGTAAAACAACACCTAATAACCGTATTTTTGAAAAATATGCGGTTACTGTTGGTGGAGCCAAAAATCACCGTTATAACTTATCTGATGGTGTATTAATAAAAGATAACCATATTGGTGCAGCCGGTGGTGTAAAAGAAGCGATAGAAGCATGTAGGGCTTATGCACCTTTTGTAAGAAAAATAGAAGTTGAAGTAGAAAACTTAGAGATGGTAAAAGAAGCGATAGAAGCGAAGGCGGATATTATCATGTTAGATAATATGTCTGATGAGATGATGAAAGAAGCATTAAAGTTAATTGATCATCGTGCTCAAACTGAATGTTCAGGAAATGTTACACCAGAAAGATTAGAAAAAATTGCTCAATTAGGTGTGGATTTTGTATCTTCAGGAGCCATTACATATAATGCACCTGTTTTAGATTTTTCATTAAAAAACTTAAAACCATATGAATAAAAATACAATATAATGCGGATTGGAGAAGATATCATATCTTCTCTTTTTTGTTGAGAAATATTAATTATTTAGGTATTTTATAAAGAAAATTTTGAAACACAAAGTATATTCGATTTTTATAAAAAAATTCTAATAAAGATAAATTTAAAAAATAAATTTATAATATTGACAAATATATTAAATAGGATTATTATTCTCTTGTTCACATTTAGGGGGGTTATAAGTTATGAATGGATTAGCAATATTAGCTATTGTTATGATTATTTTACTTGTAGCGTATAAAGTTTATGGAACATATTTGGAAAAAACATGGGGTGTTGATGAAAAAGCACAAACACCTGCATACAAATATGAAGATGGTGTAGATTTTGTACCAACAAGTAAATTTGAAGTATTTACACATCAATTTTCTTCAATCGCAGGAGCAGGACCAATTACAGGACCAATCATTGCTTTAATGTTTGGATGGGTTCCAGCTTTAATTTGGATTGTTGTTGGTGGTATTTTCTTTGGAGCTGTACAAGACTTTGGTGCTTTATATGCTTCAGTTAAAAATGAAGGAAAATCAATGGGTATGATCATTGAGCAATATGTTGGAAAAACAGGTAGAAAAATGTTCATGTTATTCTGTTGGTTATTTACTTTATTAGTTATTGCAGCTTTCGTTGATATTGTTGCAGGAACATTTAACGGTTTCCCAGTAGATGCTGCTGGAAAAGTAGTTAAAAATACTATTAATGGATCAGTTGCTTCAATTTCATTATTATTCATTGTTGCTGCATTAGCATTTGGTTTATTTACACATTACTTTAAACCATCAGCTAAATTACAATTTGTAGTTGGTTTAGTATTATTTGTTGTCATCATGGTATTAGGAACTTATGTACCAGTTATGGCAAGTCGTAATGTATGGATTTTCGTTATTTTTGCTTATATCTTTGCAGCATCAGTTACACCAATGTGGTTATTAATGGAACCACGTGATTATTTATCTACATTCTTATTTGTAGGTATGATTATTGCTGCTGTAGTTGGTGTTTTAATTGCAAACCCAACAATGAATTCTCAAGCATTCGTTGGATTTGAAGTCAATGGAAGTTACATCTTCCCAACATTATTTGTTACTATTGCTTGTGGTGCCGTTTCAGGATTCCACTCATTAGTATCAAGTGGTACTTCTTCAAAATTAGTTAAAAATGAAAAAGATATGAAATTAGTTGGATATGGTTCAATGTTATTAGAAGCTTTATTAGCGACTGTAGCTTTAGTTGTTGCTTCAGCAGTGTTAAAAGATATGCCTGCAGGATCAACTCCATTCCAAACATTTGCTTATGGTGTTAATAGTTTCTTATCAACACTTGGATTACCTACACGTTTTGTTAACTGTTTTATTGCTATGGCTTTATCAGCATTAGCTTTAACTTCATTAGATTCAGTTGCACGTATTGGTAGAATGAGTTGGCAAGAATTATTTGTAGATGATAAAGAACAATCACCATTCATGAAATTCATTACTAATAAACATGTCGCTACACTTATCACTTTATTAGGTGGATACGTATTATGTATCGGAGGATATCAAAATATCTGGCCATTATTCGGTGCAGCTAACCAATTATTATCAGCATTAGTATTAATTTCATTATCAGTGTTCTTAAAAGTAACTGGAAGAAAAGGATTCATGTTATGGATTCCAATGACAATTATGTTAGTTGTTACTTTATCTTCTTTAGGATTATCAATTTATAAGATTATTAGTGCTTGGATGTTAACAGGTACTATTGATTTTGCTACAAGTGGATTACAATTAATTATTGCTATCTTATTAGTTGTATTAGGTGTCATTGTTGCCTTCTACGATTTAAAGAAATTAAAGAAAGCATAAAAATAAAGCAACGATTTAATCGTTGCTTTTTGTATAATATAAAAGATACTGATTTTCAGTATCTTTATTTTTTTTCTTTATTTTTTTCTTTATTCTTTTCTCTTTCTAACATCTCTTTGTATGAATAGACACAACCACAATAATTTTGTCGATATAAATGATATTGATCAGCAAATCTAACTGATTTTAAATATCCATTATTCTTTTTAAAATCACTAAATAAGAATTGAGTTTTATCAATAGGGTAAGTACCTCCTATTTCATTAATCCATTGACTATTTTTATGAGGAGATACACTTAATACAGTTGTCCAATAATCAAAGTGATGTAACGAAGCATATAAATAAGCATCATGCATTCTTTTTTTATAACAAAAATAACATCTTTTACCACCTTCGGGTTCATTCTTATAGAAAGAAATATCTAGGTAGTAAGGTATCGGTTCATATTTTTTTTCAATGACTTGAATGTTTTGATGATAATCTTGATTAAACTGTTCAATAAAATGAACAAGTTCTTGATATCTTCTTTGATATTCTGTTTCTGGATAAATGTTAGAATTAGAATAATAGATAGTAATATCAAAGTATTCAATTAATTCTTTTATGACATTACCACTACAAGGACCACAACACACATGAAGTAATAAAGTAGGTCTACCTTGGATCTTTTCTAATTCTTCTTTGAATTTTAAATCATAATTGATTTTCATTATTTAATAAACATACTATCACCAAAACTAAAGAAACGATACTTTTCTTGAATAGCCTCATGATATGCTTTAAATATAAGTTCTTTTGAAGCAAAAGCACTAATTAACATGAGTAGTGTTGACTTAGGTAAATGAAAATTAGTAATTAAACAATCTATGGCTTTATATTGATATCCAGGATAAATAAAGATATCAGTATTTTCATGAGTTGCTGTAAATTTACCGTATTTTTGCATATTTGCTTCTAAAGTACGTGTAGATGTTGTTCCTACAGCAATAATTCTTCTACCTTCGGCTTTTGCTTTATTTAAGGCATCTGCTACATCAGGTTCAATCATATAATATTCACTATGCATATGATGTTCTAAAACATTATCTACTTTAACTGGTCTAAATGTTCCAAGACCTACGTGGAGGGTTACTTCTAAAATAGTAACACCTTTATCAATAATCTTTTGATTTATTTCATCAGTAAAATGTAAACCAGCAGTAGGTGCTGCCGCACTTCCTTCAATTTTAGCATATACTGTTTGATAACGATCTTTATCAGCTAGTTTTTCCTTAATATAAGGTGGTAAAGGCATTGTTCCTAATTGATCAAGTATTTCATAGAAAATACCATCATAAATCATTTCAAAAACACGAATACCTTCATCTTTAATTTCAATACACTTAGCTTTAAGTAAACCTTCACCAAAACTAATCACCGTATTCATTTTAACAATACGTGCATTTCCGCATAGACACTCCCAAGTATCTTTCTTTAACTCTTTTAATAATAAAACTTCTACATGACCATTTGTTTCTTCTTTAATACCAAATAAACGTGCAGGAATAACCTTAGTATTATTTCTTACTAAAACATCACCAGGTTTTAAATAATCAACAATGTCATAAAAATGTTTATGTTCAATAGAGCCTGTTTCACGATCTACAACCATTAAACGAGAAGTATCTCTTTTTTTAACAGGATGTTGAGCAATCAATTCTTCTGGTAAATCAAAATCAAATTCACTTAGTTTCATTAAAATGCCCTCTTATAAACGTCTCTTCCATATTGATCTAAGAATTCTTCCTTAAAATCTAAAAGACGATCTTCCTTAATAGCTTGTCTAATATCTTCTGATAATTTCAATAAAAATCTAACATTATGAATTGATAACAAAGTCTTACCAAATATCTCATCACTTTTATGTAAATGACGTAAATAAGCACGACTATAATTTTTACATGTATAACAATCACAATGAGGATCTAAAGGACCAAAGTCCTCTTTAAATTTTTCATTATTAATATTTAAACGACCTTCACTTGTCATTACGGCACCATGTCTTGCTACACGTGTAGGTAAAACACAGTCATACATATCAATACCACGAATAGCAGCTTCAATTAAGTCAATAGGATTACCAACCCCCATTAAATAACGAGGTTTATCTTCTGGTAGCCATTGAATTGTATCTTCAACCATTTTGTACATGACATCTTTAGGCTCACCTACACTTGTTCCCCCTATTGAATAACCAGGGAAATCCATTTTGACAAGTTCTTGAGCACAACGTTTTCTAAGATCAGGATACTCCCCACCTTGAACAATTCCAAATAGTGCTTGTTTATCAGTGTTTTTATGAGCATCTTTTCCTCTTTTGGCCCATCTTAAAGTTCTTTCCATGCTTTTTTTCATATAATCATAAGTACATGGATAAGGTGCACATTCATCAAATGACATAATAATATCTGCACCTAATTTATTTTGGATTTCAATTGCCTTTTCAGGAGATAAGAATAAAGCACGTCCATCAATAATGCTTTTAAACTTCACGCCTTCTTCTTCAATCTTACGTGTTTTTCCTAAAGAGAATACTTGGAAACCACCACTGTCTGTAAGCATTGGTCCATCATAATTCATAAAACGATGTAAACCACCGGCTTTTTCAACAATGTCTTCTCCTGGTCGTAACCATAAATGATATGTATTAGATAAAACAACTTGAGATCCCATTTCTTTTAACATTTCAGGAGCAATCCCTTTAACAGTAGCAAGAGTACCTACTGGCATAAACATAGGTGTTTCGACATCACCATGAGGTGTATGTAAGATGCCATAGCGAGCTCCTGATTGTTTACAAACATGTTTTAATTCAAATGAAATAGCTGCCATTTTTTTCCTCCATTCTTTAACTAAGTTATTATATAATAATTCATTTTAATAATCAATTTATACTTTTTTAATAAAAAATGCATTTTGTGATGATAATTTTCTATTTGTGTAAAGATATTGATTTTTTTGAAAAAATGTATTATTAATATAAGGTAAGGTTATTGTCATATTTGGTTAAATTATAAAAGAGTGGAGGGTAAATATGATATTTACATATGAACAAATTTCTCGTTTAAATGACACAGAACTTATTGTTTATAATTACATCATAAAAAATACCAAAAAAGTAGTTCGCATGAACATTCGTGATCTAGCCAAAGAAAGTCATGTATCAACAGCAACAATCAATCGTTTTTGCCATAAACTTGATTGTGATGGTTATGCTGAATTTAAAGTGCAACTTAAACAATTTATTGAAGTCAACAAAATGCCAGAAATTGATGATGAAATTACGATGCTCAATCAATTCTTTGAATTTTCTAAAGGAAAGGAATTTGAAGATAAGATAGACAAAGCTATACAATATATACAAGATAGTGATTTTATTGTCTTTTTAGGAATTGGACAAAGTGGGTCAATGGCTCATTATGGTGCTAGATTCTTTTCTAATATTGGTTACTATAGCCAATATATTGATGATCCATTCTATCCAACACCATCACAGCGTTTCGATAACTGTTTATTGATTGCTGTTTCTAATAGTGGTGAAACAAAGGAAGTTATTGAACAAATTAGATTATATCAAGGGGTACGATCTAAAGTTATCGCAATAACAAACGAAACTGATAGTACAATTTCAAGAATGGCAGATATTACCATACCATACTTTATTAAAAAGGTAATCTTACCATCAACAAAGAACATTTCATCTCAAGTTCCTGTTGTGTATATCATTGAAAGAATGGCTAGAAAATTACAAACAATTAAGAATCAAGAAATTTAAAAGAGAAAAGGTAAATGTGCAAAAGAAGGGTAACCAAATAATTTAGGGGGAAAGCCAAATTATTTAGGGGACAA
>NZ_QRQB01000012.1:0-59303 GCF_003475785.1 Coprobacillus sp. AF33-1AC
TCTTTTCTTGCCTTTGTAAAGTGTTTTCTTTAAATTAAATAAAAAAAACACATTAGATTGATATCCAATGTGTTTAGTCATTGACTTTATTATTATTTTTCAATTTTTTTGTATAAATCAATGAATTCTTGAGCTAAATCGATAACAACTAATGCAGTCATTAAATGATCTTGTGCATGAACCATTAATAAATTTAATGGAGCTTTTTCTCCTCTAATTTCAGCTTGAATTAATTCAGTTTGTGAATGATGTGCTTCATTAACTGTTTCTTTAGCTGTTTGTAATGATTCTTCAGCTTTAGCAATATCTCCAGCTTTTGCATATTGAATAGCTTCAATTGCAGAGCTACGTGCACTACCACTGTTTACGATTAAGTTAATTACTACTTGTTCTTGTTCATCCATTTTAATATCTCCTTACAACACATATATATTTCAGATTCATATCTGCATTCTTATTTTATCAAACAAACAAGTTATATTCAAGCGCTTTCCCTGTTTTTCATAATATAAAAAAGATACTCATTAGAGTATCTTTTTGAATCTATTATTCGATAATATCAGAGATATTTCCAGAACCTACAGTTCTACCACCTTCACGGATAGAGAATTTAGTTCCTTTTTCGATAGCGATTGGGTGAATTAATTCAACTGTTAATTCTACGTTATCTCCAGGCATAACCATTTCTACACCTTCTGGTAATTCAATTACACCAGTAATGTCAGTAGTTCTGAAGTAGAATTGTGGTCTGTAGTTAGCGAAGAATGGTGTATGACGTCCACCTTCGTCTTTAGATAATACATAAACTTGAGATTTGAATTTTCTATGTGGATGTACTGATCCAGGTTTTGCTAATACTTGTCCACGTTGAATTTGATCACGGTTGATACCACGTAATAATACACCAATGTTATCTCCTGATTCAGCGTAATCTAATAATTTACGGAACATTTCGATACCAGTAGCAACTGTTTTTTGAGTTTCTTTGATACCAACGATTTCTAATTCATCATTTAAGTTTAATTGTCCACGTTCAACACGTCCAGTAGCAACTGTACCACGTCCAGTGATTGTGAATACGTCTTCAACTGGCATTAAGAATGGTTTATCAGTATCTCTAGTTGGTGTTGGAATATAAGTATCTACAGCATCCATTAATTCATGAATAGCTGGAACCCATTTTGGATCTCCTTCTAATGCTTTTAAAGCAGATCCACGGATAACTGGAGTATCATCTCCTGGGAATCCGTATTCATTTAATAATTCACGAACTTCCATTTCAACTAATTCTAATAATTCTTCGTCATCAACCATATCACATTTATTTAAGAATACGATGATGTAAGGTACACCTACTTGACGAGATAATAAGATATGTTCTCTAGTTTGAGGCATAGGTCCATCAGTAGCAGCTACTACTAAGATAGCACCATCCATTTGAGCTGCACCAGTAATCATGTTTTTGATGTAGTCAGCATGACCTGGACAGTCTACGTGTGCATAGTGACGAGTAGCAGTTTGATATTCAACGTGTGCAGTGTTGATTGTGATACCACGTTCTTTTTCTTCTGGAGCAGCATCGATAGCAGCATAATCCATTGCTTGTGCTTGTCCATCTTTAGATAATACAGTTGTAATTGCAGCTGTTAAAGTTGTTTTACCATGGTCAACGTGACCAATTGTTCCGATATTAACGTGCGCTTTTGAGCGGTCAAATTTTTCCTTAGCCATTTAAGGTTCCTCCTATATTTATTTAAAATTTCGTACATTAACATTCTAATTTATTTATTTGAAAAAATCAATATAATTTTAGTTTTGAAAATTAGTTATTTCCACCATTTTTCTTAATGATTTCTTCTTTAATTGATTTTGGTACTGGTTCATATCTATCAAATCTCATAGTGTAGTTACCACGACCTTGAGTGAAAGATCTTAAATCAGTAGCATATCCGAACATTTCTGATAAAGGAACAGATGCTTGTACAGATACAGCGTTTCCTCTTTCTTCTTGTCCTTCAATCATACCACGTCTAGAAGATACGTCTCCCATAACGCTTCCTAAGTATTCAGATGGTGCAGTAATTTCTACAGCCATAATTGGTTCAAGAATGACTGGATCACATTTCTTACCTGCAGCTTTAAGTGCTAAACTTGCAGCAACTTTATAAGCCATTTCTGATGAATCGACATCATGGTAAGAACCATCAAATAATGTAGCTTTGATATCTAATACTGGATATCCTGCAATCATACCACCTTCTAGTGCATCTTCAAGACCCACTTTTACAGAGTTGATATATTCTCTAGGGACAGCTCCCCCAACGATTGCATCAACGAATTCAAATCCTTTACCTTCATTAGGTTCAAATTTGATCCATACGTGACCGTATTGTCCACGACCACCAGATTGTTTTACATATTTACCTTCACATTCAGCAGCACTTGTGATAGTTTCACGATATGCTACTTGTGGAGCACCAACATTAGCTTCTACTTTGAATTCTCTCTTTAAACGATCAACGATAACGTCTAAGTGTAACTCACCCATACCAGCGATAACTGTATCTCCAGTTTCAGGGTTTGTATATGTTCTGAATGTAGGATCTTCTTCAGCTAATTTAGCTAATCCCATACCTAATTTATCTTGATCTTGTTTAGTTTTTGGTTCAATAGCTAATTCGATAACTGGTTCAGGGAATTCCATTTTTTCAAGAATAACGAAATTCTTTTCATCACAGATAGTATCCCCAGTTGTAGTGTTTTTGAAACCTACAGCTGCTGCGATATCTCCAGCGTAAACTTCTTCGATTTCATTACGTTTATTGGCATGCATTTGTAAAATACGTCCTAAACGTTCTTTTTTGTTTTTAGTCGAGTTTAATACATAACTTCCTGATTTTACAGTACCAGAGTACACACGGAAGAAAGTTAATTTTCCAACAAATGGATCAGCCATGATTTTGAATGCTAAAGCTGAGAACGGTTCATCATCAGATGCATGTCTTTCAACTTCGTTATCATTTTCATCATGTCCTTTAATTGAAGGAATATCAGTAGGTGCAGGTAAATAATCAATTACTGCATCTAACATTGGTTGAACACCTTTGTCTTTGTAAGCTGAACCACATAATACTGGGAATAATTCTACAGCTAATGTTCCTTTACGGATAGCAGCTTTGATTTCTTCTTCAGTTGGTTCTTCTTCTTCTAAGACTTTCATCATTAAGTCATCATCATAAGAAGCAGCTTCATCTAACATTTTTGAACGGTATTCTTTAGCTTGTTCCATATATTCTTCTGGGATATCTTTGTAAACAACGTTTTCACCTTTATCCCCTTCAAAATATACGGCTTTCATTTTAATTAAGTCAATAATACCTTCGAAAGTATCTTCAGCACCAATTGGTAATTGAACTGCGATACCACGAACACCTAATCTTTTTTCTAAAGATTCTAATGACATAATAAAGTCTGCCCCAGTTGCATCCATTTTATTACAGAATACAATACGAGGTACTCCATAAGTTGTTGCTTGACGCCAAACAGTTTCAGTTTGAGGTTCAACACCAGCTTTTGAGTCTAATACAGTAACAGCACCATCTAATACACGTAATGAACGTTCAACTTCTACAGTGAAGTCTACATGGCCCGGTGTATCGATAATGTTTACACGATATCCATTCCATTGAGCAGTTGTTGCTGCTGATGTAATTGTGATACCACGTTCTTGTTCTTGTTCCATCCAGTCCATTTGTGATGCACCTTCGTGTGTTTCACCGATTTTGTGGATTTTACCAGTGTAATAAAGGACACGTTCAGTTGTTGTTGTTTTACCAGCATCAATATGAGCCATGATCCCAATATTACGAGTTTTCTCTAACGAAAATTCACGAGACATAATCTTTCTCCTTTCAATATATTATTAACTACTTTATTACCAACGGAAATGAGCGAATGCTTTATTAGCTTCAGCCATTTTATGAGTATCTTCTTTTTTCTTAACAGAAGCTCCTGTTCCGTTTGAAGCATCAATAATTTCGTTTGCTAAACGATCAACCATAGTTTTTTCGTTTCTTAAACGTGAATAGTTAACTAACCATCTTAACCCTAAAGTCATTCTTCTTTCAGCTGAAACTTCAACTGGTACTTGGTAGTTAGCACCACCAATACGTCTAACTTTAAGTTCTAATACTGGCATAATATTATTGATTGCTTGATCAAATACTTCCATTGCTGAGTTTCCAGTTTTTTCTTCAACTTTTTTAAATGCATCATATAAGATGTTTTGAGCAACACCTTTTTTACCATCTAACATAATGTTGTTGATTAATTTAGAAATAGTTTTAGAGTTGTATACTGGATCAGGTAGAACGTCTCTTTTAGCAACTTGACCTTTTCTTGCCATTTATATTTCCTCCTATACTAATTTGTAATTTTTAAGCTTTTGGTTTTTTAGCTCCGTATCTTGAACGAGCTTGTTTACGATCGTTAACACCAGCACAGTCCATAGTACCACGAATAATATGGTAACGTACCCCTGGTAAATCCTTAACACGACCACCACGAATTAAAACAACACTATGTTCTTGTAAGTTATGTCCAATTCCTGGAATATATGCAGTTACTTCCATACCATTTGATAATCTAACACGGGCATATTTACGTAAAGCTGAGTTAGGTTTCTTAGGTGTCATAGTAGCAACACGCGTACAAACACCACGCTTTTGAGGTGATTTAGTACTTGTAGCTTTTTTAGCTAAAGAGTTGTAACCTCTATTTAAAGCAGGTGATTTTGATTTTGTTGTTTTGTCTGAACGACCTTGTCTAACTAATTGATTAATTGTAGGCATTTCTTTCTCCTTTCTTGATAACACACAATACCGGGTGTTTCATAATTAACAGTAAAATAATGTACTCTTCTTTGAGTACCGTAGATTATAATATATGAAACCATTTAAAAAGTCAACAATAATTTAAAATTATTTGATAAAATCAATCATTTTTAAAAACAGGAGCCAAATGGCTCCTGTTGATTATTCTTCTACATGATCAATGTGAGATTCATTACCATCTAAAGCAGCTAATTGTTGAGCTTCAGCTTCGGCTTTTTCCCTAGCAATTCTTTCTGGTGATTTTAATGGACCACGAAGTCCTGTACCAGCTGGTAATAATTTACCAATAAGAACATTTTCTTTTAATCCTTTTAAGTAATCTTTCTTACCTTTAATAGATGCATCAGTTAAGATTTTTGTAGTTTCTTGGAATGATGCAGCTGATAAGAATGAATCTGTTTCAAGAGATGCTTTTGTGATACCTAATAAGATAGGTCTACCTACAGCTGGATGTTTACCTGCTTTTAATGCTTCTCTATTTAATTCAGTAAATGTAGTTGTATTAACATGTGTACCAGGAAGTGAACCAGTATCTCCACCTTCAATGATTCTCATTTTCTTTAACATTTGACGAACAATAATTTCAATATGTTTATCAGAAATTTCGATACCTTGAATACGATATACCTTTTGAACTTCCTTGATAATATATCTTTCAACTGCTTCTGTATCAGCAACAGCTAATAATTCTTTTGGATCAATTGATCCTTTAGTAATCTTATTACCTACAGAAATATGATCACCAACTTGGACACGTAATTTAGCACCATATGGAGTTAAATAACTTCTTGTTTCTAAATCATTTGTAACAACAACTTCCATTCTTCCTGAATTATCAATAATATTTGTAACTTCACCATCAATTTCAGAAATGATAGATTTAGCTTTTGGATTTCTTGCTTCAAATAACTCTTGAATACGAGGTAACCCTTGAGTGATATCAGCACCACCGGCAACCCCACCATCATGGAATGTACGCATTGTAAGCTGTGTACCTGGTTCACCGATTGATTGTGCAGCCATAATACCTACAGCTTCACCTAACTCAACAACATCACCTGTAGCTAAGTTACGACCATAACATTTTCTACAAATTCCACCTTTAGCTACACATCCAAGAACTGAACGAATTTCAACTTCTTTAATTCCTGCATCACAAACTTCTTTAGCGTTTTGTTCAGTGAATAATTCACCTGCACCAACTAATAATTGTTTTGTTTCAGGATGATAAATATCTTTTTGTGAATAACGACCAACTAGACGGTCAAATAATGGAACAATAACTGCATTATCATCGTTGTTATATAATTCAGTGACGATAAATCCTCTATCTGTTCCACAATCTTCTTCAGAAATAACAACTTCTTGAGCTACGTCTACTAAACGACGAGTTAAGTAACCTGAATCGGCTGTCTTTAAGGCAGTATCAGTAGATCCTTTACGGGCACCATGTGTTGAAATAAAGAATTCTGATGCAGTTAAACCTTCACGGAAGGCAGACTTGATAGGTAACTCGATAGTTTCCCCTTTTGGATTTGACATTAACCCACGCATACCTACTAACTGAGTAAAGTTAGAAAGTGAACCACGGGCTCCAGAGTCAGACATGATGAAGATTGGGTTACGGTCATCAGCTTCGAACTCTTGACGAACGACTTCTTGGACTTCATCTTTAACTCCTGTCCATAATTTAATAACGCTTTGATATCTTTCAGATTCAGTTAATTTACCTTTATTATAGAAGTTTTTAATTTGTTCAAGTTTTTCATCAGCTTTGTCGAAAATTTCAAATTTAGCTTGAGGAACTTGAATATCATAAGCAGATACAGTGATACCTGCAATTGTTGAATATTTAAATCCTTGATCTTTTAACTTATCAAGCATCAAGCTTGTATCAGTTAAAGCAGAACGTTTGAATACTTCATCAATGATATTTCCTAACGCTTTTTTACCTAATGGTTTAACAGGAGCTTGAGTAGCAATATGCGCTTTAATATCTGTTCCCATAGGTACAAAGTATTTACTTGGTGTACCTTTTAAATTTTCTTTACCTGGCTCATTAATAAATGGGAATTGTCCATCAAAAATATCATTAAATAAAATCTTACCTACAGTTGTAATTAAATAACTATTGTTTTGTTCTTCAGTAAAAGTCACATTGTGTAATGAAGATGCTTTAATAGCCACTCTTGTGTGTAAGTTTACAGTCTTAGCAAAATATGCATGATCAACTTCATTACGATCAGCAAAAACAGTACCTTCACCAATAGCACCAATATCTTCTAATGTTAAGTAGTAGTTACCTAACACCATATCTTGTGATGGTGTAACGATTGGTTTACCATCTTTAGGACCTAAGATGTTTGTAGAACCTAACATTAATTGTCTTGCTTCTTGGATAGCTTCTTCACCTAGTGGTACATGGACAGCCATTTGGTCCCCATCGAAATCGGCATTGAATGCAGGAGTAACTAATGGGTGAAGACGAATAGCACGTCCTTCTACTAATTTAGGTTCGAATGCTTGAATCCCTAATCTATGAAGTGTAGGGGCACGGTTTAATAATACTGGATGTTCTTTGATGACATCTTCAACGATTGGCCAAATACGATCATCCATTTTGTCAATTAATCTTTCAGCAGCTTTAATGTTTGTTGCGATTTGTTGAGCAACTAAACCATGAATAACAAATGGTTTGAATAAGCTTAAAGCCATTTCACGTGGAATACCACATTGATACATTTTTAAATCTGGTCCTACAGCGATAACTGAACGTCCTGAATAGTCAACACGTTTTCCAAGTAAGTTTTGACGGAAACGTCCTTGTTTACCTTTTAATGTATGACTTAATGATTTTAAGGCACGTCCACCAGCTCCAGTAATTGGTTTAGAACGACGACCATTATCAATTAATGCATCAACAGCTTCTTGTAACATACGTTTTTCGTTTTGAACAATGATTGATGGTGTTCCTAATTCTAACAATTTCTTTAAACGATTATTACGAGTGATAACACGACGATATAAATCATTTAAATCGCTTGTTGCAAAACGTCCACCATCCAATTGTAACATTGGACGTAAATCAGGTGGAATAACTGGTAAAGCTTCAAGAATCATCCATTCAGGTTTATTAGTTGAACTTCTGAATGCTTCAATTGCTTCTAAACGTTTTAATAATTTAGAACGTTTTTGTCCTTGAGCTTCTTTTAATTCTTTATTTACAGCTTCAAATTCTGCATCTAAATCAACTTGTTTTAATAATGTTTGAATTGCTTCAGCACCAATTTTAGCTTCAAAAGTATTACCAAATTGTTCATAACATTTACGATAATCTCTTTCAGATAAAACTTGTTTATATTCTAAAGGTGTAGAACCTTTATCAATAACAACATAAGAAACGAAGTAAATAATTTCTTCTAATTGTTTTGGTGACATATCAAGGATTAATCCCATTCTTGATGGAATTCCTTTTAAATACCAAATGTGAGCTACTGGTGTAGCAAGTTCAATATGCCCCATACGTTCACGACGTACAGCTGATTTTGTTACTTCTACACCACAACGGTCACAAATAACACCTTTATATCTTACTTTTTTGTATTTACCACAACTACATTCCCAATCTTTTGATGGGCCAAAGATTCTTTCACAGAATAAACCATCTTTTTCAGGTTTTTGAGAACGATAATTAATAGTTTCCGGTTTTTTTACTTCACCATAAGACCATTCACGAATCTTTTCAGGAGAAGCTAATCCAATTTGGATTGATGAAAATTTATTAGTATTTGACATCTATTTATCCTCCTTATAATGATTCACTTTCTTCAATGTCTTGACCTTCTGCCAATTCATCAAATTCTTCTTCGATGACTTCATCAACGTTATCTTCTTTTTCTTCTGGTTTTGCTTTTTCTTCTTTGACAACATCTTCTTTATCAATAGAAGTTGGGAAACGACGTTCTTCGTCTTCGATATTTCTTTCATCGATCTCATTATCGTTTTCATCAAGCAAACGAATATCTAACGCTAATGCTTGTAATTCTTTCTTTAATACTCTAAATGATTCAGGTAATCCTGGTTCTGGTAATGGTTGACCTTTAACAATCGCTTCATATGTTTTTACACGACCAACAACATCATCAGATTTAACAGTTAAGATTTCACGTAATGTATAAGCAGCTCCATATGCTTCAAGAGCCCAAACTTCCATTTCCCCAAATCTTTGTCCACCATTTTGTGCTTTACCACCTAATGGTTGTTGAGTAACTAATGAGTAAGGACCAACTGAACGAGCATGTAACTTATCATCAACCATGTGTGATAATTTAACGAAGTACATAATACCTACTGAAATAGGTGAATCAAAATATTCTCCAGTACGACCAGAAATAACTGGTTGTTTACCATCTTCACTCATTCCTGCTTCTTTCATTAGACCTTCAAGATCTTCACGATGTAAACCATCAAAAGCAGGAGTTGCAATATATAAACCTAATTGTTTTGCTGCATAACCTAAATGTAATTCTAATACTTGCCCGATATTCATACGAGAAGGTACCCCTAATGGGTTAAGCATGATATCTAATGGTGTACCATCCTCTAAGTGTGGCATATCTTCAATTGGTAAGATTTTAGAAATAACCCCTTTATTACCATGACGACCAGCCATCTTATCTCCTTCAGAGATTTTACGTTTTTGAACGATGTAGACTTTAACAACACGGTTTACACCTGGTTGTAATTCATCACCATTTTTACGATCAAAGATTTTAATATCATGAACAATACCTGCCCCACCATGAGGAACACGTAAAGAGTTATCTTTTACTTCTCTTGATTTTTCACCAAAGATAGCAAGTAATAATTTTTCTTCTGCCGATAATTCAGCTTGACCTTTTGGAGTTACTTTACCAACTAAGATATCTCCTTCTTTTACTTCAGCACCAATCATGATGATACCATCACTATTTAAATTTTTACGTGCTTCATCACCAACATTAGGAATATCTCTTGTAATTTCTTCAGGTCCTAATTTTGTATCACGACATTCAATTGAATATTCATCAATATGAATAGAAGTATAAACATCTTCTTTAACTAATCTTTCTGACATAATAACGGCATCTTCATAGTTATAACCATTCCATGTCATGAATCCAACTAATACGTTTTGTCCAAGTGCTAATTCACCTTGTTCCATTGCTGGACCATCAGCTAATACTTGTCCTTTAACAACCTTTTCACCAGTCACAACGATTGGTTTATGATTAATACATGTACCAGCATTTGAAATAGCAAATTTGGATAAACGATACTTATGTTCTTCTCCATCATCTGTTGTAATAACAACCTTTTTAGCATCAACATAAGAAACATAACCATTATGTTTACTTACAACTGCAGCTCCAGAATCTCTTGCTGCTTGGTATTCCATACCTGTTCCAACAAATGGAGTATGTGGATTTAATAAAGGTACAGCCTGACGTTGCATGTTGGCACCCATCAAGGCACGAGTCGCATCATCGTTTTCCAAGAATGGAATACATGATGTTGCAACAGAAACGATTTGTTTTGGCGAAATATCGATGTAATCTACCTCTTCTCTATTTGCCATAATATTTTCACCTAAATGACGAGCAATTACCTGATCATCTAAGATTTCACCAGTTTCACTAGTGTGAACATTAGCTTGAGCAATAACGAAATTCTTTTCTTCATCTGCAGTTAAATATTGAACATCATTTTCATCAATGACACAATGATTTACTTTACGATATGGTGTTTCGATAAATCCATATTCATTAATTTTTGCATAAGATGCAAGTGTTGAAATTAACCCGATGTTTGGTCCTTCAGGAGTTTCAATTGGACAAATTCTACCGTAGTGAGATGCATGCACGTCACGAACTTCATATCCAGCACGATCACGGCTTAAACCACCAGGTCCAAGTGCAGATAAACGACGTTTATTTGTTAACTCTGCTAATGGATTAATTTGATCCATAAATTGTGATAATTGTGATGATGAGAAGAATTCTTTAATTGCTGCAGTTAATGGACGAATATTTGTTAATGATTGAGGTGTTACTGAATCTACTTCAGATAATGACATTCTTTCTTTAACAACTCTTTCCATTCTTGATAAACCAATTCTAAATTGGTTTTGAATTAATTCCCCAACAGAACGTACACGTCTGTTTCCTAAATGATCGATATCATCTAATAATCCAATACGAGCCATATGAGATACTCTATCTTCAGCAGCTAAATCATATGAATTAAAGATATCAACTAAGTTAAACATATAAGAATAAGCAGCTAACATATCAGAAATAGTAACAAATTTACTATTTAAAGATAAATCAGTACCCATAACTTTCATCACTTTAGATTTTGATTCATCCACATAAACATGAATAACTTGCACAACCCCGTTACTTTCTAAATGAGGATTTGTTTTAACTTCCATAGTATGTGCTCCTGCTTCAAAAACAGGTTTTAATGTTTCTAATACTTCTTTAGTAATTGTTGTTCCTTCTTTAGCAACAACATTTCCATCTACATCAATAACGTCTTCAGCTAAAATACGTCCAGCAATACGGTCTAATAAACTTAACTTCTTAGAAAATTTAAAACGACCTGATTTTGCTAAATCATATCTTTTAGCATCAAAGAAACGAGTATAAAGTAAGTTATTTGCACCATCTAATGTAGCTGGTTCACCTGGTCTTAACTTATTGTAAATTTCAATTAACGCTTCTTCTGTATTTGTTGTGTTATCTTTAGCTAATGTATTTCTAATAAATTCATGATCACCGAACACTTCAATGATGTCTTCATCACTAGAAAGACCTAAAGCACGTAATAATACAGTACCAGGAATTTTTCTATTACGGTCAATACGAACATTTAATACATCTTTCGCATCGTTTTCAAATTCTAACCATGTACCTCTTGAAGGAATAATACTACCTTCAAAAATAGTTTTCCCACTCTTATCTAATGCATCAGCAAAATATGCACCTGGAGAACGAACTAATTGAGAAACAATAACACGTTCTGCCCCATTGATAATGAATGTTCCTGAGTCTGTCATTAATGGGAAATCTCCCATAAATACTTCTTGTTCCTTAATTTCACCAGTACCTGAATTAACTAATCGTAAAGTAGCACGAATAGGTGCTGCATAGTTTGCATCACGATCTTTACTTTCATTAACAGAGTATTTTGGTTCATCAAAAGCACAATCAACAAACTCTAATGATAATGTTTCATTAAAGTTAGTAATTGGGTAGATATCTTCAAATACTTCTTTAATTCCTACTTCTTTAAACCATTTGTAAGAATTTGTTTGAATTTCTACTAAATTTGGTAATTCTAAAGAACCACTGATTCTTGAGTAATTACGACGAGTAATTTTACTTTTCGCTGTAGTTGTTTGATTTTCCACGTATTAACTCCACCCCTTTTTATATCTCTATTTAACTGTTTTTGAGCGCAAAAAAGCACTTAGTTTTAAACATTAATAGGCATTTTATTATGTTAGCACAAGGTTATATGCAAGTCAATAACTTTTATTGATATTTTCAATATTTTTTTAACTTATTCACAATATAAAAAAGACTATCTCTTAGTGCTTACCAAGATATAATAGCCTTTATCTCTTTTAACAATATCACAATTTCCAAAAACTTCTTCCATCTTTTTCTTAGCTGATGGTGCCCCTTGTTTTTTCTGTGATACAATCCACAATTGTCCTTGATTATTTAAAAATTTATAGGCATCACATAAAATAGAAGTAACAACTTCCTTGCCCGCTCTTACCGGAGGATTAGAAACAATAATATCATATGTTTCTTTTACATTTTGATATGTATAACTTTCAAATACTGTAACACCAACATTATTATTTTTAGCATTTTCTTTAGCAAGAAGTAATGCTCGATCATTAACATCAACCATATCCACTTTTAATTCTGGGTATAATTTCTTTAAACAAATACCAAAAGTTCCATATCCACAACCAACATCTAATAAACTTTTAGCGTGATTTGGTTTTTCAAATGCATTAAGCAAAACTTGTGAACCATAGTCAATCATCGACTTGGAAAAAACACCAATATCACTTTTAAATAAGAAATCATATTGTTTAAACCTAAAAACAAATGAAGTGGGCTCACTTTTTAAATCAGTATTATTTGTGTAATAATGTTTCATTTTCATCACCTATAAAACAAAAGAGCCTCGAAAGGCTCTTTTTTATTAAAGTCAAATTATTTAACTTCTACAGTTGCTCCAGCAGCTTCTAATTTTTCTTTAATTTCTTTTCCTTCATCAGCTGAAACGTTTTCTTTAATTACAGCAGGAACTTTGTCAACTAAACCTTTAGCATCAACTAATCCTAATCCAGTAATTTCTCTTACAGCTTTGATTACAGCAACTTTAGTTCCACCAACATCAGTTAATGTTACAGTTACTTCAGCAGGTGCAGCATCAGCAGCATCAGCTCCAGCAGCAGCAACAGCAACAGGTGCAGCAGCAGTTACATCAAATTTTTCTTCGATTGCTTTTACTAAATCGTTTAATTCTAAAATTGTAGCTTCTTCTAAGTAAGCTAAGATATCTTCATGAGTTAATTTTGCCATGATAATTGTCTCCTTTTTCTTATTTCAATATTTAATATGTTTTGTTTTTGTTTGTTATTCAGCAGCTTCTTGAGCTTCTTCTGCTGGTGCAGCTTCTTTTGCATCAGCAACTGCTTTAACAACTCTAGCGAATTTGCTAACTGGTGCTTGTAACATACCAAGTAACATTGAGTACATTCCTTCACGTCCAGGTAATTTAGCAATTTCATTAATTTCATCAACAGATAATACTTTACCTTCAACAACTCCAGTTTTAATTACTAAAGCTTCATGATCTTTAGCGAATTTAGCTAGAATTCTTGCAGGTGCTACAGCATCACTGTTACCAAAAGCGATAGCATTTGGTCCAACTAATTGATCGTTGATTTCAGCAAGGCCAGCTTCTTCAGTAGCTCTTTGAACTAATTTGTTTTTGTAAACTTTGAAATCTACATCTTCAGCACGTAAGTTTCTACGTAATTCAGTGACTTCTGCAACTGATAAACCACGATATTCAACTACAACTACAGATTGTGCTTCTTTTAATTTACCAGCGATTTCTTCAACAACGACTTTCTTTGCATTAATTGCTTCTACTGACATTGTCACACCTCCTATAAAATTTATATGCAACAATATACACGCTATATAAAACTCCCGGTAGACGGGAGTTAATGTTTAAAATAAACTTAACACCTCGGTAACAAATTAAGGTTTCCCAGTTACTGTCTACGGTATATTGATTGCGACTTTTTAATAACTACTATTTTGCAACAGCAGCTTGAACTTTAATTGCAGGTCCCATAGTAGATGAGATCACTACATTTTTCATGTAAACACCTTTTGCAGTGCTTGGTTTTAATTTAACGATTAAATCATAAATTGTGTTGAAGTTTTCAACTAATTTATCATTATCGAATGAAACTCTACCGATTGGTAAATGTACGTTTCCTTCTTTATCTGTACGGTAAGTAACTTTACCAGCTTTTGTTTCTTTAACTGCTTTAGCAACATCCATAGTTACTGTTCCAGTTTTTGGGTTAGGCATTAATCCTTTAGGACCTAAGATACGTCCTAATTTACCTAATTCAGCCATCATATCAGGAGTAGCGATCATAACTTCAAAATCTAACCATCCTTTTTTGATGTCTTCTAAAATTTCTTTTCCACCAACTACATCAGCACCTGCTTCTTGTGCTTCTTTAGCTTTTTCACCTTGAGTAACAACTAAAACTTTTTTAGTTTTACCTGTTCCATGAGGTAATACAACAGCCCCACGTAATTGTTGGTCAGCTTGTCTAACATCTAATCCTAATTTGAATGCAACATCAACACTAGCATCAAATTTAACTGTGCTTGTTTTTTTAACTAATTCTACAGCTTCTTCAACTGAATATGCTTTTCCAGCTTCAATTTGTGCAGCTGCTTCTGTATATCTTTTACTTTTCTTTGCCATGTAATTTCCTCCTTAGTGGTTATAACGGATTATCCTTCCACATGATGCTTACGCATCGAATCCTTCAACTTTAACACCCATGTTTTTAGCTGTTCCAGCAACGATTTTCATTGCAGCATCTAAATCATTTGCATTTAAGTCAGGCATTTTGTATTCAGCGATTTCTTTTAATTGATCAGCTGATAATGTACCTACAGTAGTAGTTCCTGCATTACTAGAACCTTTTTTGATTCCTAAAGCTTTCTTGATTTTTTCTGAAGCTGGTGCAGTTTTTAATTCAAAACTAAAATCTTTATCTTCATAAACAGTTAATACAACTGGTACTGTTTCACCCATACGATCTTTAGTTTGATCATTGAATGCAGTACAGAATTTAGGCATTTGAATTCCTGCTCCTGCTAACGCTGGTCCAGGTTTAGCTTGTCCAGCTTGGAATTGAATTTTCATTACTCTAACGACTTTTTTACTCACGTGACATTCCTCCTTATAAAATTTTGTCCGTGCTGTGGTCAAACAGACAGCGTCAAGTCCTTCCACGCTCAGTAACATAAACACAGTAATATACTGCGTCGCTAAAACATTATACAATATTATTCGATAAATGCAACATTTTTTTATAATTTTTTTATTCTTCTTTCCTCTTTATTCATTCATCGCTATAATATAAAAAAACGAGAGGTGAATTTATGAAAAAAATAGCTATCTTATCATCTAGCCGTGTTAGTGCCGGCATGAATACGATTATCTATCATCTATTAAAATCATGTTATAACAATCATATTGAATCATATGGTATTTTAGATGGATTTAATGGTTTAATGACAAATCAGATTATAAAACTAGAATATCAAAATTATTTAAGTATTATGAATCAAGGTGGTACTATTCTTCATACCGGTGATCCCCGTGATTTCATTAATCAAGAATATCTTGAACAAGTCATCAATCACTATTATCAAAATCAATTTGACTGTCTATTTGTCATCGGCGGTCATGGTAGTTATAACATCGCTAGAAAACTAATTAATAAAGGTATTCATTGTATTGTTATTCCTTGCACTTTAGACAATGACTATTCAGTAGGGTACAGTAGTGCCCTTGATACCCTTGTCAATATGCTAGACAAACTCTATGACACATCAAGTTCCCATCAAAAATGTACCATCATTAAAATTGAGGGATGTTCAAATAATAAACTGATTAAAGATGTTTGCTCTAGCATGGATGCTCTTTATGTGGATAACCATTCTTTATCACACCCTCAAAAATTACTCAACAAATTACAAGTTTGTTATGATACATCAAATAATGCAATGATTTTATTATCATCAAATTTTAATCAAGGTGAACAATTAAAAAACTTTATTGAAAGTAAAACTCAGTTTGAAGTAAGATACAATGATATAACATTTCTCTATCGAGGAGGTATGCCCAATGCTTACGATCGTATTCTTGCACGAAATTATGCTTATAAAGCCATAGAACTCTATAATCATCAACAGACTAATCAATATCTTAAGTTAAAAAACAATAAGGTTATCGCTGTTAATATCATATAAAAAAAGTCCCAGAAGTAATTAAACTTTTGGGACTTTATATATTTTATTCTTTATTTATTATCCTAAATTTTGAACCATTGCTAAATATGATTCTGGTTGTAATGAAGCTCCACCAACTAATGCTCCATCAATATCAGGTTGTTCTAATAAAGCTTTTAATCCTTCAGGTTTAACTGATCCACCATATTGGATTCTTACTTTATCAGCAACCTCTTGTCCATATAATTCAGCAACAACTGTTCTAATATATCCACAAACATCTTGAGCAATTTCATTAGTAGCAGTTTTACCTGTTCCAATTGCCCATACTGGTTCATAAGCAATAACAGTTCTTGAAGCACAATTTGGACATACATCTTTGAATGCACCAACAACTTGAGTTTTAACAACATCTTTAGTTGTTCCAGCTTCATATTGTTCTAATGTTTCACCAACACAAACGATAGGTGTCATATCATTTTTTAATACTTGTAACATTTTAGCGTTAACTGTTTCATCAGTTTCACCAAAATATTGTCTTCTTTCAGAGTGACCTAAGATAACCCATTCAACTCCGATTTCTTTTAACATTTCTACAGATACTTCACCAGTGAAAGCTCCGCTATCTTTGAAATGGCAGTTTTCAGCAGCAACAATTAAGTTTTTAGCTCCTGCTTTTGCAGTTTGTAATGATAAGTATGGAGTAGCAATACCCCAATCAGCAGATGCTGAAACTTTTGCATCAACTGCTTCAACAAACGCTTTAGTATCAGCGATTGTTTTATTCATTTTCCAGTTTCCTACGATAATTGGTTTTCTCATGACTTCTTTATCTCCCTTATTATTTGTCATCAATAGCAGCAATACCTGGAAGAGTTTTACCTTCCATATATTCTAATGAAGCTCCACCACCTGTTGAGATGTGAGAAACTTTATCTGCGAATCCAAGTTGCATAACAGCAGCAGCACTATCTCCACCACCGATAATAGTATTAGCATCTTCTAATTCTGCTAATGCTTCACATACAGCGATTGTTCCTTTTGCGAATGGTTCCATTTCAAATACACCCATTGGTCCATTCCATACAACAGTTTTAGCACCAGCTAAAGCAGCTTTAATATTTTCTACTGATTTAGGTCCGATATCTAATCCCATGTATCCATCAGGTACATCTTCACCGCATACTTTAATATCTCCTTCAGGAGCAAATGCAGTATTGATTACAGAATCTACTGGTAAGATTAATTTATCTCCAGCTTTAGCTAAGATATCTTTAGCTACATCTAAACGATCATCTTCAACTAAAGAGTTACCAATTGTATGCCCTTGAGCTTTTGCGAAAGTATAGCACATACCTCCACCAACGATAACTTTATCAGCAATTTTTAATAAGTTTTCGATTACTAAGATTTTATCAGAAACTTTAGCTCCACCTAAAATAGCAACCATTGGTCTTTCAGGATTGCTTACAGCTTTTCCGATATATGCGATTTCTTTTTCTACTAAGAAACCAGCAGCAGATGGTAAATGTTGAGGTATTCCTGCAGTAGAAGCATGTGCTCTATGAACAGATCCGAATGCATCTTCAACAAATACATCACCTAATGAAGCCCAATATTTTCCAAGTTCAGGATCATTTTTAGTTTCTCCAGCTTCATAACGTGTATTTTGTACTAAAATAACTTGTCCATCAATAGCATTAGCTACAGCATCTTCAAGTTCTTTTCCTCTTGTACAGTTAACGAATTGAACATTTACTCCTAATAATTCTGATAATCTAGGAGCAACTACAGCTAAATCATTTTTAGCTTTGTCTTCTTCAGTTTTAATTTTTCCTAAATGTGAGAATAATACAATTGCTTTAGGTTTTTGTTCTAATAAATATTTTAGAGTTGGTAAAGCAGCAACAATTCTATTGTCGTTTGTAATTTCTCCAGTTTCTTTGTTTCTAGGTACATTGAAGTCAACACGAACTAAGACAGTTTTTCCAGTAACTTCAATATCTTTAATAGTTTTCTTATCCATCTTTAAATCATCCTCCATGGCTGAATTATATCACTGTTACACATTGTTTTCAATTAATTTCATATTATATTATGAGGTGATTTCATGAATTCTAAACCCATTATTCAAGCCCAATTTTTATCTACTCTTTTAGCCAAAAAATATCAGTTTATTGATTTAAGAGATCCCTATGAATTTAACAAACTTCATCTTTCTCCTTTTATCAATATTCCTTTTGATTCATTTAACGAGCATATTCCCCAATTATCCAAACAAATACCCATTATTTTACTTTGTTATACTGGTCATCGTTCTTTAAAACTCGCCCAATCACTCAATCAATTAGGCTATCATGCCTATAGCGTTGAAGGTGGTTTCTATACTATTCAATATGAATTAAAGCGACACTCATCTTTCTAAAGAAAAGCCACGTCCACCCACTTCATCAACATGACTGACAACAATAAAAGCATGTTGATCAATATGTTTAATCATTTGTTTTAACATCGGTAACTTATCATAAGGAACTACCGTTAAAATAAGTTTAGACTTTTCACCACTATATCCCTTTTCAGTTTCAATAAATGTTAGTCCTGCATCACCTTGATTTAAAATGACTTGTTTCATTTGTTCATACGCATCTGAAATAACCATTAATTGTGCTAATTGACGTCCATTTGATAATGTCTTATTCATCATAAAAGCCGTTAAAACAACTGTTACAATTCCATACGTCACATGTGTTATATCATGGAAACTCATTTGTAATAACAAGATTGTTAAATCTATAAAATTCATCACGATATGTGTAGGTGCGTTGGTCTTTTTATTCACACATAAAGCAATAATATCAATTCCACCAGTAGAGCCACCTGAACGAATAACAAGACCAATTCCTATACCTATTAAACATCCTGCAAGCACAGCCGCAAGTAAAGGATCATCAAGTACATGTTTAAACATAGGATTATTTTGAAAAAAACCTAACATAACAGGGAAAACAATAGATGATAATAAAGACTTCATAACAAATTCCTTATCCATTACAACCCAACCTAAAACAAATAAAATGACATTAACCACACCTACTGTTATTGAAACTGGCAAATACATATAATGATTCATCACGACACCTATTCCTGATACCCCACCAGCAATAATATGGTTATCCAACAACAAAACTGCTACTGCAAAAGCAATCATGACATTTCCAAAAATAATCATCATCAATTTCATTAATCTTTCTCTCATACTCTCACCTCGCTTATGACTTTAACACTTTATCTTTCGTAAAATTGTAACCTATGTTACAATTTAAGCAAGGAAGTGAAAAAAATGAAACTTGATGAAAAACTATTTACATATTTCAAAAAAGCCGGTACCCAAGTAACATATCATCCTAAAGAACTCATTTATCTTCAAGAAGATCAATCTCATGAACTTTTTTTAATTTTAAAAGGAAGAGTCCGCGTTTATACTCTAACAAGCCAAGGTGATGACATCACAATTGATGTTTTAGATAAAGGAAGAATTTTTGGTGACTCATCTTTTATCCAATGTTCTTCTAGACCCACTACTGTAGAGGCTATTAATGAAGTTCAATTAATAAAATGCAAACTTAACCAATTTTATCCTTACTTGCATGAATCTCAAGAACTGACAATATCTTTGTTGCAAATCATGACTGATACCTGCAATTACCTAACAAACGCAATCAAAAGAGCATACAGTTATAATCGCTATGAAAAAGTTGCTGCATTCCTGCTTGAACTTACACAAAAGGATAACATTGAAAAGGGAATTCTTAATTCTACCATACCTTACACTCACGAAGATATCGCTAATAGTGTTGGTCTAGCAAGAGTAACTGTTTCTAAAATACTTAAGGAATTTGATCAAAAGGGTTATATAAAAAATTCATATCGTAAAATAAAAGTAGTGAATAAAAAAGCATTAGTGAACCTCATAGAGGATCGCTAATGCTTTTTAATCTAATGGTTTATTATAGAAACGACCAACATAGTTTTCTGTTTTCGTCACATTGACAATAACTTGAGGGTCTATTTTTTGTAGTAATTCAATCACATCCCCTACTTCGTAACTTGATACAATCGCTGTAAGCAAACTAACAGGTTCCCTTGAATAACCACCAAAGCCATCTAAAGCAGTAATTCCATGATGGAAATTCATGATATAAGCATCCAGTATGGGATCTTTATGTTGGGTATAAATATGTAACATAACTTGTTTGTAGCGGTTATGAAAGTTAGAAATAGTACGTGTTGATAAAAACTGAAACAAAATGGAGTATCCTGCTTTATCAAAACCAAACAAATAACCAAATATAGCAAGTAAACATGCATTAAACACAAAGACCTGCATCCAAATTTCTTTACCGCTTTTATTGGAAACATATAAAGCAATATAATCGGTACCACCACTTGAAGCATCGCCTTTTAACGCAACTGTGATACTGATGCCCCAAATAAAACCACCAAAAATAACATTCAATATTTCTTCATCAAATAACGGAAATGCTGGAACGATTTGCAAAAAGAATGAAGTTAAAAAAACTTGCATCATAGAAAAAAAGACAAATCGCTTAGATATCTTATTAGCACAAAATAATGCCACTGGAATATTTAAGCATAATAAACCTACTGAAGTTGGTATAGATACATGTACTAATTCACCTATCATATCTATAAGAATCGCAATTCCCATAAATCCACCCGATAATAAATGTGCCGGTCTAACAAATGTCTTGGTTGCCATAGCCATCATAAGTGCAGAAACAATCACACATCCTGCTGATTTTAAATTTCTTTTCGTTAGTAATTTCATAATTTTCTCCCTAAAAACATACTATATTGTACTCACTTCAAAACAATTTACAACCCTAAAAATAAAAAAGAGAATATCATTTTAAATGATACCCTCTTTTAGTATTATTTATTTTTTAAATCTGTTTCATCAAAAGCTGATGAGATTGCAGAACCAGGTGCAACCATAGGGAATACTTTGTCATCTTTTCCAATTACAACTTCAATTAAAACCGGTCCTTCATATTCCATTGCCTCTTTGATTGCAGGTGCAACTTGTTCCTTAGTTGTCACTTTAATAGCTTTACAACCTAATCCTTCAGCAACTTTACAGAAATCAACTTTATCTTCTAAAATAGTATTACTGTATCTTTCACCATAGAATAAAGTTTGCCATTGTCTTACCATTCCAAGAACATGATTATTGATAACAACTTGAATAATTGGAACATTATAACGACTTGCTGTAGCTAATTCATTCATATTCATTCTAAAGCATCCATCACCAGCAATATTGAAAACATATTTATGAGGTTGACCATATTTAGCACCAATTGCAGCACCTAAACCAAATCCCATTGTTCCAGCACCACCCGAAGTAATAAGTTGACGTGGATGACGGTAGTGATAATATTGCGCTGCCCACATTTGATGTTGACCAACATCAGTACAAATAATAGCATCACTATTTGTTAGATAATCGATTTGTTCAATAACATAAGGTCCAGTTAATTCAGTTTGATCATAACTTAATGGATATCTTTCTTTTAAATCACGAATTTCTTTTAACCATTGAGGATGACTTTGACGTTCAATCATATGATTTAATTCTTTAAGAATCATTTTAGCATCACCAACAACACCTAAATCAACAATAATATTCTTATTAATTTCTGCAGTATCAATATCAATATGAATAATTTTAGCATCTTTAGCAAATGTTGCTGTATTACCAGTAACACGATCCGAAAAACGTGCTCCAATAACAATTAATAAGTCACATTGACTGACTCCAAAGTTACTTGCTTTCGTTCCATGCATTCCAAGCATTCCTGTATAACGTGGTCTCGTATTATCAAAAGCACCTTTTCCCATTAAAGAATCTGTAACCGGTGCATCAATCTTTTCAGCAAACTCTTTAAGTTCATTGCTTGCACCAGAAGCAATTACACCACCACCAACAAAGATAAATGGTTTCTTACTTTCTTTAATCATTTCTACAACTTTTTCTAATTCTTTTGAAGAATAAGTATAAGTTCTAGGTTCAATGACTTCAGGAACTTGAGATTCAAATTCCATTTTTTCAGCAGTCACATTCTTTGTAATATCTACTAAAACAGGTCCTGGTCTACCTTCTTTAGCAATTTGGAATGCTTTTCTAATTGTAGGTACTAAATCTTTAATATCCTTAACAATAAAATTATGTTTAGTAATTGGCATTGTCACACCAGTGATATCAATTTCTTGGAAACTATCTCTACCTAAAATAGAAACTGCAACGTTAGCTGTAATTGCCACTAATGGAATAGAATCCATATAAGCTGTTGCAATTCCAGTAACTAAATTTGTTGCTCCAGGTCCAGATGTGGCCATACAAACTCCTACTCGACCTGTTGCACGTGCATAACCATCAGCAGCATGAGCCGCACCTTGTTCATGCGAAGTTAAAATATGATTAATTTTATCTTTATATTGATATAAAGCATCATAGACGTTTAGAATTGTTCCTCCTGGATAACCAAACACCGTATCAACACCTTGTTCGATTAAGCATTCACAAATTATTTCCGAACCTGTTAACATCATATTCTCTTCCCCCTTTTATTATTTTTCTTCAGGTGCTTGTAAAATAGCTCCTTTATCAGCAGATGTAACTAATGCTGCATATCTTACAAGATAACCTTTTTTGATTCTTGGTTCTCTTGGTTGCCATTTTGCTTTTCTAGCAGCCAATTCTTCATCACTTACACGTACATTCATCGAATGTTCTAAGATATTAATATCAATAATATCTCCTTCTTCAACTAAACCGATAGGTCCACCAGCAGCTGCTTCAGGTGAAACATGACCAATTGATGCTCCACGTGTAGCGCCAGAGAATCTACCATCTGTAATTAAAGCAACATCTTTATCTAATCCCATACCGGCAATTTCAGAAGTTGGTGATAACATTTCACGCATACCAGGTCCACCTTTAGGTCCTTCATAACGAATCACAACAACATCACCTTTTACAATCTTACCAGCACGAATAGCTTTAATGGCATCATCTTCACTATCAAAAACACGAGCAGGTCCAGTATGAACCATCATTTCTGGTGCTACTGCTGATTGTTTTACAACAGCACCATTTGGTGCTAAGTTTCCTTTTAATACCGCAATTCCACCATATGGTGCATAAGGATTTTCTACTGGTCTAATAATATCTGGATTTAAGTTAACACATCCTTCAATATTTTCTTTTACAGTTTTACCTGTAACAGTTATTAAATCAGTGTGTAATAAACCTAATTTATTAATTTCATTCATCACTGCATAAACACCACCAGCATCATTTAAATCTTCCATGAAAGTATCACCAGCTGGTGCTAAATGACATAAGTTTGGTGTTTTCTTAGAAATTTCATTAGCGATTTCTAAGTTTAATTCAACTCCTGCTTCATGAGCAATAGCAGGTAAATGTAACATTGAGTTAGTAGAACATCCAAGTGCCATATCAATAGTTAAAGCATTTAAGAATGCTTCTTTTGTCATAATATCACGAGGTTTAATGTCCTTTTTAATACATTCCATAACAGCCATACCAGCATGTTTAGCTAATCTAATTCTTTCACTATATACAGCAGGAATTGTTCCGTTTCCTTTTAATCCCATACCTAATACTTCAGTTAAACAGTTCATAGAGTTGGCTGTATACATTCCTGAACATGATCCACAAGTAGGACATGCTTTTGTTTCAAATTCTTTTAATTTTTCTTCCGTCATTTTACCAGCATTAAATTGCCCTACCGCTTCAAATAATGAAGATAAACAAGTTTTTTTATCATCTAGCTTACGTCCAGCTAACATAGGTCCCCCAGATACAAAAACAGTAGGAATATTTAAACGAGCAGCTGCCATTAATAAACCAGGAACGTTTTTATCACAGTTAGGAATCATAACCATTCCATCAAATTGATGAGCCATTGCTAGTGATTCCGTACTATCGGCAATTAATTCACGTGTTACTAATGAATATTTCATTCCTGTATGATTCATGGCAATACCATCACATACAGCAATAGCAGGTACTTCTACTGGTACCCCACCAGCTAAATAAATTCCTTTTTTAACAGCTTCACAAATTTTATCTAAGTTCATATGACCTGGGACAATTTCATTATATGAATTCACTACCCCAATTAATGGTCTATCTAATTCTTCTTCAGTATATCCTAAAGCATTGAATAGAGAACGATGAGGTGCTCTTTCAACACCACTTTTGACATTATCACTACGCATCTTTGTTCCTCCCTTTATAAATGACTTACAATTAAGTCTCCCATTTCTTTTGTACCAACTAATTTCTTTCCTTCAGACATAATATCAGTTGTACGATATCCTTCTTTTAATACTTTTTCAATTGCATCTTCAATATCTTTCGCTTCTTGATCCAAATCAAAAGAATAACGTAACATCATCGCAGCAGATAAAATAGTCGCAATTGGATTAGCAATATTTTGTCCTGCAATATCAGGAGCACTACCATGACTAGGTTCATACATACCAAATTTATCTTCTCTTAAAGAAGCACTTGATAACATACCGATAGATCCCGTAACCATACTTGCTTCATCAGATAAAATATCACCAAACATATTTTCAGTTAAAATAACATCAAACTGTTTAGGATCTCTTACTAACTGCATCGCACAATTATCAACTAACATATGTTCATATGTTACTTCTGGATAATCTTGAGCTACTTCTTCTATGACTTTACGCCATAAACGAGATGTATCCAAAACATTAGCTTTATCTACACTTGTTACTTTTTTTCTTCTTTTCATTGCAATATCAAAACCACGTTTAGCAATTCTTCTAATTTCAGTTTCACTATAACTCATCGCATCACGTGCTACTAATTGACCATCTTCTTCTTGAGTAGAACGTTTACCAAAATATAAACCTCCAGTAAGTTCTCTCATAATCATCATATCAAATCCACCTTCAGTTAATTCTTCTTTTAGTGGACAAGCCCCTTTTAGTTCATCATATAAATAAGCTGGTCTTAAATTAGCAAATAAGCCTAATTCTTTTCTTATTTTTAATAACCCTGCTTCTGGTCTTAATGAAGGTTCTAATTGATACCAAGGAGAAGTTGATGTATTTCCCCCAATGGCTCCAAGTAAAACACTATCACTATTTTTAGCGATATTTAATGCTTCATCGCTAAGTGGAACCCCATAAGCATCAATAGAACAACCACCCATTAAAATTTCAGTATAATTAAATTGATGATGATATTTATTTCCAATAGCATCTAAGACTTTCATTGCTTCAGTTACAATTTCAGGTCCAATGCCATCTCCTTTAATGACTGCAATATTCTTTTCCATTATTCTACCCCTGTTTTTTTTGAATTTACATAGTTAACCAAACCTTCAACTTCAATCATTTTTTGTAAGAATTCTGGGAAAGGTTGACTTTGATAAGTTTCATTTTTTGTTTTATTAGTAATCACACCAGTTGTAAAATCAACTGTAACTTCATCCCCTGCTTCAATTTTTTGCGCAGCTTCTTTACATTCCATAATTGGAAAACCAATATTAATTGAATTACGATAAAAAATACGAGCAAAGTTTTCAGCAATAACACATTTAACACCTGCTGTTTTTAAACATAAAGGAGCATGTTCACGAGAAGAACCACAACCAAAGTTTTTACCAGCAACAATAATATCCCCTTTTTCTACAGTTTTCGCAAAATCAGGATCAATATCTACCATTGCATGAGTGGCTAGTTCTTGAGCGTCAAACGAATTTAAATAACGTGCAGGAATAATAACGTCTGTATCGACGTTGTCACCATATTTATATATTTTCATTACATTTCACCTACTTTTTCAGGATTTGCGATATATCCAGCGATCGCACTCGCTGCAGCAACTTCTGGAGAAGCTAAATAAATAAGAGCTTCTGTATCTCCCATACGTCCAACAAAGTTACGATTTGTCGTTGAAACACATTTTTCTCCTTTAGCCATAACTCCCATATGACCACCCATACATGGTCCACAACTTGGAGTATTAAAAGCACACCCAGCTTCAACAAAGATTTCTGCTAATCCTTTTTGGATACATTGTAAGAATATTTTTTGAGTTGCTGGCACAACCATAACACGAACATTATCTGCTACTTTTTTACCTTTTAAAATAGCAGCTGCTTTTTCTAAGTCAGATAAACGACCGTTTGTGCATGATCCAATGACAACTTGATCAATATAAATTTTATCCATAGCTTCAATTTCATCAATAGTATGACCATTACCTGGTAAATGAGGAAATGCTACTGTAGGTCTTACTTGACTTAAATCAATTTCAACAACTTCTTCATATTGAGCATCTTCATCTGCTTCAAATACTTCATAAGGTTTTGTTGAATGTTTTTCAATATAAGCTTTAGTTTGTTCATCAACAGGGAAAATACCATTTTTAGCCCCTGCTTCAATCGCCATATTACAAATAGTAAAACGATCATCCATTGTTAAATATTGAATACCTTCACCAACAAATTCCATTGATTTATATAAAGCACCATCAACACCAATCTTATCAATAATATGTAAAATAATATCTTTACCACTTACATACTTTTGTGGTTTACCAGTTAAAACAAATTGAATTGCACTAGGCACTTTAAACCATAATTCACCAGTAGCCATTCCAGTAGCAATATCAGTTGTTCCTACACCTGTAGAAAAAGCACCTAAAGCACCATAAGTACAAGTATGAGAATCAGCACCAATAATACATTCACCCGCTACAACAATTCCTTTTTCTGGTAAAATTGCATGTTCAACACCACATTTACCTTGTTCCATGCGATGAGTTAAACATTGTTTATTAGTAAAATCTAAAATAGCTTTAGAATTTTCAGCTGATTTAATATCTTTATTAGGTGTGAAATGATCAGGTACTAATACTACCTTATCTTTATCAAACACATGGTCAGCCATTTTATCAAAAATTGGAAGTGCCATTGGCCCAGTAATATCATTAGCCATTACAACATCCAATTTAGCTTCAATTAATTGTCCAGCTTCTACATGATCTAATCCTGCATGTTTTGCTAGTATTTTTTGTGTCATTGTCATTGACATTTACATATCCCCCTTTTTAACCTTAGTAGGTTGTAATTAGGGAGTATTGCTACTCCCTAGTTACAACACACTAAGTGTGTTGTTTATATTAGTTGTTGATTAATTGATCTTCATCTGACCAAGAATATAATTTTCTGATTTCTTTACCAACTGTTTCTGATTGATGTTCAGCAGCTAATTTACGCATAGCTTTGAAATGAGCTTGACCACCAGCAGCAGACATATCTAATAAGAAGTCTTTAGCGAATGTACCATCTTGAATATCTTTTAAGATTTGTTTCATAGCTTTCTTAGTATCTTCTGTAATGATCTTAGGTCCAGTAATATAATCACCATATTCAGCAGTATTAGAAATTGAATATCTCATACCTTCGAATCCTGATTGATAAATTAAGTCTACAATTAATTTCATTTCATGAATACATTCAAAGTAAGCATTTCTTGGATCATATCCAGCTTCTACTAATGTTTCAAAACCTGCTTGCATTAATGCACAAACACCACCACATAATACTGCTTGTTCACCAAATAAGTCAGTTTCAGTTTCAGTTCTGAATGTAGTTTCAAGAACACCAGCTCTTGCTCCACCAATTGCAAGGGCATAAGCTAAAGCTAAGTCTTGAGCTTTTCCAGTATAATCTTGTTCAACAGCAATTAAGCAAGGAGTCCCTTTTCCTGCTTGATATTCACTACGTACTGTATGTCCTGGTGCTTTAGGAGCAATCATAGTAACATCTACGTTTTTAGGTGGTACGATTTGTCCAAAGTGAATATTGAAACCATGTGCGAACATTAACATGTTACCTTCTTCAAGGTTTGGTTCAATTGATTCTTTGTATAATTTTGCTTGTAATTCATCATTAATTAAGATCATGATGATATCAGCTTTTTTAGCTGCTTCTGCTGAAGTATAAACTTCAAATCCTTGTTCTTCTGCTTTTTTCCATGATTTTGAACCTTCATATAAACCAATAATGACATGTACACCAGATTCTTTCATGTTTAATGCATGAGCATGTCCTTGAGAACCATACCCAATAACTGCTACAGTTTTACCATCTAATAATGATAAATCACAATCTGCTTCGTAAAAAATTTTAGCCATTTTTTCATCCCCCATATAATTTCTTTGTGACTTTTTGAAGTTCATATGTTTCCATATGGGCCGCTAAGGCGACTTTTAGTTTCCAAGGCTCACTTCCAAACCAATTATTTATCAACATGACTAAGACCACGTTTCATACCGGATAATCCAGTACGTACGATCTCAGTTACATTGAATCCATCTAACATTGCAAGTAATCCTTCAATCTTTGATGCATCTCCAGTTACTTCAATGATTAATGATGTCGGTGCGACATCAATAATACGAGCTCTAAAAATATCAACGATTGATACAATTGAAGCTCTTTGTGCTTCATCAGCTTCTACTTTAATCATGACTAATTCACGATATACGGAATCAGCAGGATCAAGTGGAAAGATTTCAAGCACTTCAACCAGTTTACCTAGTTGTTTTTGAATCTGACTTAGAATTTGTTCGTCACCTACAGCGACAACTGTCATTCTTGATATTCCAGGTTGATTTGTTTTACCAACCGATAAACTGTCAATTCCATAACCTCTACGGCTAAATAAACCAGCAACACGGCTTAATACACCTGGGTTATTTTCTACTAATAAAGATAATACTAAACGATTCATGATAGCCTCCTTTATTATTTCAAACGTGCATGAATACGGTTCATTGCTGAAATAATTGCTTTAATTGTTGCTGTTGTAATATTTGGATGAACACCAACACCGTATTCTTGAATTGCACTTCCTTTAACTCTTAAATAAACATATGCTGCCGCTTTAGAACTAGATCCTGAAGTTAAAGCATGTTCACTATAATCTAATAAATGTGTATAAACATAACCATTTGCATTAAAAGCATCTTTTACAGCATCGATTGGTCCATTACCATAACCCACAACTGTTTTAATTTCACCATGATCTTTTAATGTAATTTCAGCACGTCTTTCAAATTCATCATTTTCATCACTAATATCAATTAATTTTTGTTTAATAAAAGCATAAGGTTCTTCATTATCAACATATTCTTCAATAAAAGTATCATAAACTCTTTCTGGTGATACTTCACCTTCTTCTTCAGAAATATCTTGAATGACTTTAGCAAAATCAACTTGTAATCCTTTTGGTAAATGGTAACCATACATACTTTCCATAACGAAAGCAACGCCACCTTTACCAGATTGAGAATTAATACGAACGATTGGTTCATATTGACGTCCTAAATCACTAGGATCAATTGGTAAATAAGGAACTTCCCAAGTTGTTTGATGTCTTTCTTGCATTGCATGCATTCCTTTATTAATCGCATCTTGATGACTTCCAGAGAAAGCTGTAAAGACTAATTGACCTACATAAGGATGACGAGGTGGCACTTCCATCTTCGTACATTTTTCATAAACAGTTTTAATATGATTCATATTGGATAAATCAAGTTCTGGATCAACCCCTTGAGTAAACATATTTAATGCAATATTAGCGATATCGACATTTCCAGTTCTTTCACCATTACCAAATAATGTTCCTTCAACACGATCAGCTCCAGCCATTATTCCAAGTTCACTTGCTGCCACACCACAACCTCTATCATTGTGTGTATGTAATGATAAAATAACACGATCACGATTTGTAAAATGTGTTGCCATCCATTCAATTTGATCTGCATACACATTAGGTGTTGACATTTCTACTGTTGATGGTAAGTTAATAATCACTTTATTTTCAGGAGTTGCACCCCATTCATCCATCACAGCTTCACATACTTCTAATGCATAATCTAATTCAGTTCCCGTAAAGCTTTCTGGAGAATATTCTAGAATGACTTTTCCATCAAATTCTTTAGATAATTCTTTAACTAAACGAACACCTTCAATAGCGATTTGTTTAATTTCTTCTTTTCCTTTATGGAAAACAACATCTCTTTGTAAAGTTGATGTTGAATTATAAACATGGACGATTGCTTTATCTAATCCTTTTAATGCTTCAAATGTTTTTCTAATTAAATGTTCTCTTGCTTGAGTTAACACTTGAACTGTTACATCATCAGGAATTAAATGTTCATCAATTAAAATTCTTAAAAAATCATATTCTATTTGACTAGAAGAAGGAAAACCAACTTCTATTTCTTTAAATCCCATATCAACTAAGAGTTGAAACATTTCCACTTTTTCTTCAATTTTCATTGGTGTAATAAGTGCTTGATTCCCGTCACGTAAATCAACTGATACCCATGTAGGCGCTTTATCAATTGTTTTGTTAGGCCATGTACGTTCATCAAATTTGATTGGTTCAAATCTCTTATACTTTTGATAATTCATCATTTTCTTTCTTCCTCCTATTTTTATAAAAAAAACTCTCGTGTTCAAAATAGCCTTGCTATTTTGAGGACGAGAGCATCATGACTTCGTGGTTCCACCTCATTTTATTAATAAATCACTTTATTAACCTCATTGAGTACGCTACATATGTAGTCCATACTCTTGCGTGTTAACGGTCGCATGCCGTAGCCACCTACTTTAAGTTCAGCGCTCCACTCAAGGATGAGTTCAATAATCATCAAACGATTCTTTCCACCAGCCAGAACCTCTCTTTGCTTCAACGTATTATTTACTAGTTCCTATCGAAGTATTTGTTTTATTGATTGACTATTATGTTAGTCTTTTTTCTTGATAAAGTCAACCCTTTTAACTAAGAAATTGTGTTAATTTTTGCACAATCTTTAGTAGCATCCAAATTCATTTATTAATATTTAGGATTACCATAAAATTATCTATCAAACGCTAAAAGAATAACACGATCTAATAATTCACTATAACTAATACCAAAATCATTCATTAATTGAGGATACATAGAAATCTTAGTAAATCCAGGTAAAGTATTAATTTCATTTAAATAAATTTGATTTGTTTTCTTATCTAAAAAGAAATCTACCCTTGATAAACCATGTCCATCTACAGCTTTAAATACTTTCAAAGCATAGTCTCTAATTTTTTCCTGGATATTTTGATCTACTAAAGCTGGAATACATGTCTTACTTTCAGCATCTTCATATTTTGATTCAAAAGTATAGAATTCTCCATGAGGCATAATTTGTCCAACACGAGAAACAATTGGATCATCGTTACCTAATACTGCTGTTTCAAGTTCAATACAATCTACACATTCTTCAACAACAATATGACGATCATATTTTGCAGCGTCTAATAATTTGCTCATTAAATCGGCTTGTTTATCTACACGATAGCATCCTACACTCGAACCTGAGCGGCTTGCTTTAATAAAGCATGGAAAACCAAGTTCTTCTTTAATTGTTGTTTCAACATCTTTAATTTCATTAAATTGATGATCAACAACCACTAAATCACCATCATATCTCTTTTTAATATATAAAGATTTAACTTGAGGAATCCCTACAGTTTCTAAAATCTTTTTAGTATAAATCTTATCCATTGATACAGCTGAAGCTAAAACACGACATCCTACATAAGGAAGATTTGCTAATTCAAATAAACCTTGAATTGTTCCATCTTCACCATAAGCTCCATGTAAAACAGGAAAAGCAACATCTTGTTGTTTTAATAAATCAAATACTTGATCAATCTTTGTTGCACGATCCAACCAACTATCTTGACTTAAATCAGGAATATCTAAAGGTAATTGATACCAAGTTCCATCTTTATCAATTCCCACTAAAGTCACATCATATTTATCTTTATTTAAATTATTTAATACTGAAGTACAAGACATACGTGAAACAATATGTTCACTTGATTGTCCCCCACAAATAACAATTAATTTTTGTTTCATCTTATTCTCCTTTTCATTTCACTTGAATTATACTCTTAAACCATCAACATTCAATCATTAATGATATAATTCCAACCAATCATCTACAAATGACGTATCTTGATAGTAACGTAAAACATGATAAACATACTTACTATCTCCATATACACTCACATTTTTTTCTTGTTTACACTTATTAGAAAAATCTATTGCATTTTGATATGTATACTTACCACCATGAAGATTAACATAGTATATATATCCAACCCCATAATTATATCCTTGTAAAGCTAAATAAATTTTATTTTTATCATCTAGCGATGTTACTTTGGCCTTCTTTAAACATTTAGCAAAATATTTAACTCCCACTTGAATTGAATACTCTGGTTCTGTAATCGCATTAGGCTTCTTTTCATACTGTTGGTTAAATTCACACTCACTAGATTGCATAGGATCAAGACCATTACCCCCTGATTCTTGCATCATCATGGCTTCTAATAAAGTTACATACTCTTCAATTTGATTTTGTTTAGCATATTTTGTCAGTGTATCATGATACGCTGATACTTCAGAAGAAACTAAATCATTTTCTACTTTTAAATGTTCTTCAATTAACTGATAAAAAGAAAAAGCAAATAAACCTAACAAACAAATAATAAGAATAAAGAAGGGTTGTTTTTTTAAACGCAGTTTTTTCTTTTTCATGATTATCCCTTCATCAAGGCATCAACAATTTCTTTTAAATGCATACCATGACTTCCTTTTAATAAAACAATATCTTTTTCTTCTAGTTCTTCCTTTAAAAAAGCAAGTAATGCTTCATTATCATCAAAACAATAAACTTCCTTCATACCTTGTTTTAATGCTTCTTCTCCAATATAATGGGCTTCTTTCCCTACACAAGCTAGAACATCAATATGATGATCAACAACACTCTTACCAACTTGACGATGTAAAGATTCACTATAATCACCTAATTCTAACATATCTGCAAGAACTGCAATTTTTCTTCTTTGATAACGTGATAACACGGCAAGGCTAGAAATCATGGAGTCAACATTAGCGTTATAAGTCCCATCAATTAAAGTCACCCCATGATCAATATTAATCACATCCATACGATTTTTAGTTAACACAAAATCTGCAAGTCCTTTTTGTATCGCTGCTACATCAATATCTAAAGCTCTTCCTATCGCTATGGCAATCAACGCATTACTGACATTATGTTCACCTTGAACATTTAAATGAAAATGTTCTAATTGACCGTCAATCATCACATCAAAATCACTATCATTTTCATTTAAAACAACATTTTTTAGACAATATTGATCTTCATCTTGATGTCCACAGCGAATCACATTCATATTTTCTAATGATACTGTATGCAACATATCATTATCATCATTAATAACTAAAGAACTCCCCTCTTTCATTCCATCAACAATCTCTAATTTTGCTTTTAAAATATTTTCTCTACTTCCAAGTTCTCCAATATGAGCTGTACCAACATTCGTAATACAAGCAATATCAGGTCTAGCAATATAAGATAAACGAGACATTTCTTTTAAATGATTCATTCCCATTTCTAAAACCATCACTTCTTCATTTACATAACGAAGAATAGTAAGCGGTAAACCTATTTCATTATTATAATTTCCTTCTGTTTTTAAAGTGTGATATTTTTGTTTAATCACACTGTAAATCATATCTCTTGTACTTGTTTTTCCAACACTTCCAGTCACCCCAACAACTTTAACTGGTCGATGTTCTCTTAAATATATAGCCATATCCTTTAAAGCCTGCATCGTATCTTGAACACGAATTACAATTTTGTCTGGATAACTTACATCTTTATGACTAATAATCGCATCAGCCCCAGTATCAAAGGCACTTTCAATAAAATCATGACCATCAAAGCGTTCTCCTTTTAAGGGAATATACATGCCACCTTGTGCCATTTGACGACTATCTTGGCTAAAGAAAGTAATATCCTGGTTTATATTTCCCGACACTAATGTTCCTTTTGTTGCTTCTACTATTTCATATACATACATCTTGATTCTCCTTTAAAAATCTCTTGCATCATCAAATTTATTCACCGCTTGAGATTGTTTTAATTCTTTAATTGTTCCTTTTTCATCCACTAATAAAGTCATAGTTTTATTGTCTTGATAACTATCAATGATGATATCTTGTCCAATAACTTCCAATGATGTCACCATGCCTTTATAAAATGTAGTTTGTTTATGACTATCTAACGATAATCTTTGAATTCCTTGATTATTAACAAACAATAAATCATCTTGATAAATTTGAACCAGTGAACCTGTCTTTACTAACTGTTTAACTTGATGATCTTTCTTTGATATTTGAATAATACCGTCACCTGTAGCAACAAATAATTGGTTTTGATTCATTGTGAGAGTTTCACATTCTTCTTGATCATAAATAGTTTGACTATTTTGTCCGTCTAAATCCATCACTTTTAAAGTATTCTTTTTATCAACTGGTGATAAATAATATAATTTTTGATTCTTTTCATCAATCATTAAATCATAAGATACTTCATTATTTAATTTATGATCTTCTTCACTCTTTAAGTCATAACAATAAATACTTTCGTTATCTTGATCTTTTTGATAGTACAATTTATCTTGATAAATAACCGGATAATAAATCTTTTCTTGAATCAATTTCTTCTCTTTTGTTTTTAAATTATAACAATAATAATTATAATCTTGATCACAATAATATAATTCTTGATCAACTAACGTTAAATACCCCTCACAATCATCTAAAACTAATTCTTTATTTTCTAAATGATGATCTAAGCGATATAATGATTGATTCATGACATAATATAAATAATTTTTATCTTTAGCAACATGTCCACCATATTGATTATTACAATAATAACTTTCTCTTGAATAATTTCCTTTTAAAGTTATTCCTGTTTGATTAGACACACGTAAGGGATGACTTTGCATATAAGTCACTAATCCTAAAGCAAGAAAAATACATAATAGTGAAACAATCCAAACTTTAGGCTTTTTCCAATACCCAGCATAAGGATCAACTTGCTTAGAAACCACCTCTTGTTTTGTTTTACACAATGGGCATATCGTTGCATCTTTTGCGATAGCAACCCCACAGTGTATACAAGATTTGTATTTTTGAATCTTTTGACCACAATTTGGACAAAAGACCATATCCTCTTTTAATTCACATTGACAATTTGAACATTTCATACGACCACTCCTAGCGTCTCCATTTTACCATAACCATCATCTAAAAAGAATGGTCAAATGTAATGACTAAGTCAGTATATAAAATATAATTCCTCTTTTTTATTCATTATTACCAATATTAGTCATAAAAATAAGGAAATTATACATTGTTTGGATAATAAACCAAATAATTATCTTTTTTATTAAACCCCAGTTTTACATACATTTCCATGCCTTCATTTGAACTGTTCAAACATATCATGCCAACATCTCTTTGATAATGACTTATTAAATAATGAATCATATATCGACCTATTCCTTGATGTCGATATGATTTTTCTACCCATACATTGGTAATTTGACCAACTTTTCCCATCATATTTTCATTGCTTGGTAGAATGTGATAATAATAAATTGTTGCCGTAGCCATAATTTTATTTAAATGATAACCTACCAGCGTATGACATTCACCATTTTCAATTTTATGACTATAAAAGTTTTTAATATTTTCTATTGTTTCTTGACTTATCTTCTTATTGGAATACATATTTAGATCTTTTATTCTCAGTTGAACCAATAAATCTAGATGATCATTATTTAATAATTTATAAGTGATTTGATCTTTCATATTTATATCTTCTTTCATATATTTTCTATGATTTAATTTTAACACATTGCAACTTGTTTCTTTCTATAATCATTTTTGTATCGAAATTAAATCAACAAAATATATTATTCAATAAAAACATGAGTTTAATTGACCTTATCATGAATAGTTGATATAATCTTTTTGCAAAGAAAGTATACCGCTGACCAATATGCGGAATATAAATGGTTGGGGCGTAAGTGTACCGCTGACCAATATGCGGAATATAAATGGTTGGGGTGTAAGTGTAAGTTCTTCACTCAAAGTGAAGGACTTTTTTTATATTCAAAAGGAGAATTCAATATGATTAAATCTGGTTTTTATATAATAAAAGATAGTTTCTTTGAAAAAATGTCTGATCCATATCTCAAAGGGAATAAAAAACAAAATAGACCTCATTACTATTGTTTAAAAGAAGAAGATAATGAAATATATTGGATGATTCCTTTATCAAGTAAAATTCACAAGTATAAAAAAATCATTAATTTGAAAGAAAAAGAAGGAAAAAATGTGATATTCTTCATATCACTATGCTAGACAATGATAAAGAAAGTGTTTTTCTTATTCAAGATATGTTTCCTATTACTGAAAAATATATAGAACGCAAGTATACAATAGCAGGGAATCATTTGATTTTATAAAGTGAGCATCAAATAAGAATAATTGATAAAAAGGCAAAAAGAGTAAAAAACATGTTAATGCGAGGTGTTAAATTCATGCCAACACAAGTCGATGTCATAAAAATATATAACACATTAAAAAAGGAACAAAGTCATCACTTTGTTCCTTAATCATCTTCTTTTTCTGTATAGTTTACGTCAATAATATCATCGCTTCCTGAACGATAAGCTTCTCCTGATTGATAAGCTCTTTTCTTTTCTTCAGCTTGTCTTTCAAATTCTCTGTTATATTCATCCATCACTTTTTGATAAAAATGACGTTTAATCATTGAATAAATAAACAAGATAGCAACAATAATCCATGTAATTGGACTAAACAATAAATGGAATATTAAACTTAATACAATAACTATTACAGCTACAATTAAAATAACTTCATATAATGGCATTATTCGTCCTCCTTAAAATCAAATAACTCTTTTATACTTACTTGTAATCCTTTTGCTAATTTTTCTATTGCCTGTAATGATATATTTCTCGTTCCTCGTTCAACATCAGAAATATAATTTTTTGATAAACCACACCGAAAGGATAATTCTTCTTGGGAAATATTCTGGTTATTTCTTATATCTTTAAGACGTTGACCAAACTTTACTTCCACTTTCATTATTCATTCTCCATTTTTAATAACTTTTGGGCTTCATCACTGATCTTTTTAAAACGATGATGCAATCCTGATTTACTAATTGTTTGTCCCGTTTCTTGAAAGTAGACATCACATAATTCATTTAAAGATAAATCCGGATGTGCTCTACGAATTAAAGCTACCGATCTTGTTTTTTCGTCTAGCATATCAATACCCATAAACATATCTACAATATTAATATCTTCTAATTGTTTATTTGATGAAGCCATTGTTTTGACTTCATTAGCTATATCACAATTATTCCAACGATTCACTGTATTAGACATATTACGATCAATTCTTGTACTTTCAAAAGTAAGCACGGACTGGCTGGCACCAATTGCTCTTAGAAAATCACCTATTTTTTCTGATGATTTTAAATAAACAACATACTTATTTCTTCTTTTTATCATTTTGGCATTTAAATCAAAATGATTCATTAAATCTTTAATATAAGTTGCATATTCTTCTTCATTAACAGACATTTCTAAATGATAATTTGAAGTTTCAGGATTATTCACCGATCCACTTGATAAAAAGACTCCTGCAAGAAAAGCTCTTTGACAACATTCTTTAGAAAGAATCTTTTGACTAGGAATAAGATGAAAACCTAAACCATTCATTAATCCTAAATCATCCAATATTTCTCTTGCTTTCGTTACTTTTAATTTATAAACATTATTTTTTTGTAACTTCATTTTACGAGAAACCATGAATTCAATACTAGGATGATACAGTTCTTTTAACATTTTATGAACTTTTGATGCAATTTTAGCATTTTCTGTTCTAATCGTAAGCAATAAGCCTTGATTTGATAAAGATAAATTCCCATTAATTTTAATTATAGAACTTAATAACGCCTTTTGACAGCATTCATCAAAATCATTAAAAACCACTTCTTCTTTAACTTGTCTAGCAAAAGAAACTTTCATTAATGATCAGCATCTCGATGCAAACGATGAACTTGATAGATTTGGCTATAATGATCAGCAAAATAATTAGTTAAACTTACTGAACGGTGTTGTCCACCGGTACAACCAATTCCGATAATTAAATGCATCTTTCCTTCTTTTTCATATTCAGCTAATAAATAATCTAGTAAATCTAGCATTTTTGTGATAAAGACTTGGGTTTCTGGTTTATCAATAACATAATCATAAACTGCTTTATCATTACCTGTAAGTGGTCTTAATTCTTCTATATAAAATGGATTTGGTAAAAATCTTACATCAAATAATAAATCTGCATCTTTAGGAACCCCATATTTATATCCAAATGATACAAAACTAATACGGAAAGGATCTACAGACTTTTGATTAAAATAATTTTCAATCGTATTTTGTAATTTAGCTTTTTTTAATTTAGTAGTATCAATAGTAAAGTTAGCTAATCTCATGATTGGATTAGCAATCTTACGTTCAAATTCTATAGCTTCCATTAAACTAGATGCTTTATTTCCAATTAAAATAGGATGACATCTTCTTGTTTCCTTATATCTTTTTAAGATAACTTCATCATCACAATCTAAAAAAACAACTGATAAATGAATCCAATCCACATTTGATAAAATGCGAATAGCCTTTGTAGCATCATCAAGACTAACAGCCATTGCCGTCTTTTGATACTTGGCACATTGTTGAATCATTTCAGCAAATTCAGTTAAAAGTGCTACTGGATAATTATCTATACAACGATAAGCCATATTTTCAAATACAGCCATTGCAGTTGTCTTCCCTGCTCCTGACATTCCTGTCACAATCACAATTTCATTTTGATCCATGATTTCACACCCTTTCTTCACACCTATTCTATCAAAAAACTATATATTTTAAAAACAAAACTTATTTTTATTTTCATCACATTTTTATTTTTGTTATAATAAATAAAAAAGGTGGTATCAATCATGAAAATAGCAATTATATACGATAGTCTTACTGGTAATACCAAGATGTTAGCTCTACATATTGAAATGACTTGTCAAAATGAAGAAATCGTTTATATCGGTAAGCCAAAAGAAATCCATGCTGATTTATATTTTATTGGTAGTTGGACAGATAAAGGAAATTGTAGTGAATCTATTCAACAGTATGTAAAAACCTTAGATAATAAAAAAATTGTCTATTTTGCAACATGCGGTTTTGGGGGTTCACAAACATATTTTGACCAATTAAAACAACGTTTTAAACAAATACTTCCTGCTTCTACTACCCTTGTTGACTGTTTTATTTGTCAAGGAAAGATGCCAGAATCTGTTAAACAACGTTATCTCTCATTATTAAAAAAGAATCCTGATAATCAACAATTACAACTCGCATTAAATAACTTTGAACAAGCTTTATCACATCCTGATCAACAAGACTTAAACAATCTACAAAATCTTACATTACAAATTATTCATCAAGTAAAAAATCCACAGTAGTGGATTTTTTATTTATTACATATTTGCATAGCCACGCCATCTTCCATAATTTTAAAACCAAATTTTTGATAAAATAAAGCATTTTTACTTTCTTCTGGCATGACTTCTATATATAAATAATCTTTATATTTTATTTTACCATTTTGATCATTTTTCCAGCAATTCCCTGTCCTTGGTAATCAGGATGAACTAACACATAATGAATATATGCCAACATTTCACTATCATCTAAAACCCGAACCAACCCTACTAAACGTGCTTGATCCCCTACTGTAATAACTGTTGATGAATGCATTAATGCTTTATATAAACGTTTTGGATAATTACCTGACAGCCAATTAATAGATAAAAATAAATCTTGAACTTGTTTTTCGTTAAATATCTTTTCTTCTGTATATTTCATAACTTCCCCTTTATTTATAATCACACCTTTGACATTGTATCATTGTATGTTCATTGTCTTCTTTATAAAAAGCTCCTGCCCATTTACAAATGCTTTGCAAGATAGGTACAACTGATTTTCCATAATCAGTCAACGAATATTCTACTCTTGGTGGAATTTCATCATAAGATTTTCTTAATACAATTTGATTTTGAATTAATTGTTTTAAAGTTGAAGCCAAAACAGCATCTGTAATATTGCCCATTTCTTTACGAATTTGACTATAGCGTAAAGTCCCAGTTGTTGCTAGAACACAAATAATTCGTGAATTCCATTTACCCCCAAAGATTTCTAACCCATATTCTAATGGACAACGAATATCTCTTTCCAATTTTTTTTGATACATTATGTCTCTCCCTTTTCTTTGTTTATTATATTTAATCCTCTTTTTTTCTACAAGTTACTATGAAATTTAATAGTTACTTATAAATTTGCTTATATCTTATCAACTCATAGCCACTTTTCTATAATAAGTATAGATTAAAGGAGGAAATAAAAATGAAAGTTAAAGCATACTTACAAAGCACAATGTATATTGAGGAAGAAAAGCGACCTGATGCCGCAAAGGTTTATCAAGATTACCGTGAACCTTTCTTAAAAACAATTAAAGGAGCGCTTACTAAAGACCTATTAATTCGTCAAGAAGATATCCAAGTATTGCATGGCTTTGATAGCGTAGAAAACGCTCAAGCATACTTATCAAGTGAATTGTTTAAAAATGATGTCTTTGTTGGATTACAACCATTATGGTCAAAAGATCCTGAAGTTAAAATTTATACTGTCGCATAAATAAATAATCACACTACAATGTAGTGTGCTTATTTTTAATTTTCTTTACCTAATAATTGTAAGATATCTAAGAAGATGTTAACGAAATCTAGATATAATGTAAATGCACCATAAATACTAAGTTTAGTAAGCATTTCATTGTTGGATTGCGCTTGATAATAAAATTGAATTGCTTTTTGCATATCATAAGCCGTAATTCCTGCAAATAACACTAAAGAGATAAGTGGTAATAGTAAAGAACTTATACCTAAATTAAATATCATCGCAATAATACTAAAAATAACATAAACAAATAAACCTGTATAACAGATTGTTCCAATCTTTGTTAGATCTTTTTTTAACACTGTTCCAACAATAACTAATACTCCAAAATAAATAGCTGCTACTAAGAAAGCTAATGTTACTGACATTGCAGTATAACAACTAATAACAATCGAAAAAGTCATTCCGGTAAGAACAGAATAAGCGATATATAAAAACTTCACCGTCGATGCTTTCATTGAAAGTAAGTGTCTAGCAATTCTTACTGCCACAAACAATTGTAAAACAATCGCAATTAAAGGAATTAATCCAGCATCATATACAAATGATGTTCTTTCTAAACCAAATGCTGTTAGAAAAGTAATCGCTACACCTAAAACCATCCATTTAAAAATATTATTAACATAATGTTGGATAGAAATAGATTGATCTTCTACATATTCATAAGTATCATTCATCTTCATTTCCTTCTTTCTTTAAATTTGAAATATATTGTCCAGCAATTGCTCCATCATTAACCGCTGTTACAACTTGTCTTAATGTCTTTTCTCTTACATCTCCCGCAGCAAAGATTCCTTTTACTTTTGTTTCCATATGTTCATCAGTAGGAATATAGCCTTGTTCATTCGTAATTTTTAAATCATCTACAAAATCAGTAATTGGATCTAATCCAATAAAAGGAAAAATACCTGTTACCTTTAACTGTTCTTTTTCTAAAGTTTCATTATTTTGAATAACTAATCCAGCAACTTTTTTATTTTCCTGTAATATTTGAAAAGGACTATGCTTTAGATGTACTTTTATTTTATCATCTTTTAAAACTCTATCAACAATAATTTGATCCGCTCTAAAAACATCTCTTCTTACAATCAAATGAACTTGCTTACAGATCGTAGCCAAATATAATGATTCTTCTAATGCTGAATTACCACCACCAATAACCGCTACTTCTTCATCTTTAAAGAAAGGTCCATCACAAACAGCACAATAAGAAATTCCTCTTCCTGTTAGTTCTTCTTCATGCTCAAGATTCATCTTTCTTTCCTTTGTTCCTGATGCTATCAAAACATACTTTGTCTGATAAGTTTCATCATGACATTTCACTTCTTTATAACTTCCATAATCAATGACTTTTTCTACAATTCCATATGTTTGTTTTCCACCAAAGCTTAATGCTTGTTCATACATTTGGTAAGCCAGCTGTGGTCCGGCGACACACTCTTGTCCAGGATAATTTTCAATCTGTGCCGAAACATTCAATTTTCCACCTGGTGCTCCTTGATCTAATACAAGTACTTCTAACCCAGCCCGACTAGCATATAAACATGCAGCTAATCCAGCAGGTCCAGCGCCAATAATAACTAAATCTAACATTGTTCATCCTCCTTTATATAAGGTATAATTTCTTTCATTTGATCAATTAATAAATCTGGATTTAATTGTGCCATCGCGTCATATCCTTTAGGTGACCACTTTACTCCTATTGTTTTGACACCTGCTCGTTTTCCAGCTTCAATATCGGTTGTATTATCCCCAATATAATAAGCTTTATTAACTTTTAATAATTCCATTGCTTTTAAAATACCTTCAGGATCCGGTTTTTCATGTTTTACACGATCACGACCAATAACGACATCAATGTAATCATCTAAATGAAAGAGTTGAATCCCTACATCTGCCGATTCTTTCATCTTTGTTGTTACGATAGCTAATGGATAACCTTCACTTTTTAAATATTGAAGTGTATCTATCACGGTAGGATAAGGATAAACAAAATCTTCATGATGAGTTAAATTATATTCTTGATAGCATTGAATAGCTTCATCAACCTTATTTTCTGGTAAATACTTAGAAAAAGTCTTTTTTAAAGAAGGTCCTAAAAATGATAATATTTCTTCTTCACTTAAAGTATAATCAGGCATCATTTTAGCGAATACACGAATAAATGATTCTCTAATTAATTCATCTGTATATAATAATGTTCCATCTAAATCAAATATAACTGCTGGTTTCATACAATCTCCTTTTTTTGTAGTATAGCATAATGAATGTTTGATGAAAAATATTATGCTTAATCTTGATAATCATGAATAACATATTCATCTTGCATTAATAAATAATCTTGTTTTTTATGTCTTATCATTTTACATATAATAGAAAACAAGAAAAATAAACTGATAAGACATAACCATAATTGATGACTTTGTTGGTAATGATAATATATGTATCCTAATAAACAAGTCACTACCAAAGATATCAACAAATAATATAATGGTAAGGGTTTTAAAACCAACTTTGATTTTTTTAATAACATATAAAGTGTTTCTTCATCCCATAGTTCAACATGAATATTTTTTGCTAGTTCTTTAGCTGCCGGCGTAAATACATAATTTGTAAAAACAACAGGAACATCACATTGATAATAATCACACCCACTTTTAGCCTCTTGTACTGCTTTAATACCAACCGGTTTAAGATATCTTTTACATTGAATTGCATATGTTACCTGTTTTTTACAGGCAAAAACATCTATACCGTAATCTCCTTGACTTTGACTGACTTTAACATGTTTAAACCCATTTTTTTCTAGGAGCCTTTTAGTAAAATACTCAAACTCATGACCGTCCATATGATGTATTTTATTTAAATCATATTGATTAAAAAAGATATTTTTAATCACTGTAAAAAAACAAGAAATGATTAATTTCATCATACGAAAAGGCAATAATAAAATTGTATATAAAATATATTTCATACTCGCTCCTTAATAAAAGGTTGCTTATGCAACCTTTGCTTTTACTCCATATTTTTTACACCAAAGAAAACCAATTACACCAATAATAATAAATGCGATTGATGTTAACTGTGCCATCTTTAATCCCATAAAGAATAAACTATCTGTTCTTAATGATTCTACAAAAAAGCGAATCACCCCATACCAAATAAAGTAACTAAAAAATTGTTCTCCCTGCTTAGTTTGAAACTTTCTAATCACAAAATAAATCAATAAAAAACCAATCACATTTAACACAGATTCATATAAAAAAGTAGGATGATGGTAAACACCATCAATACACATATTAGAAATAATAAAATGAGGTAAATGTAATGATTTTAAAAACGCTAAACTTACACTTGATCCATAGGCTTCTTGATTAAAGAAATTACCCCATCTGCCACAAGCTTGAGCAATTAATACCCCCGGCATAATGGCATCTCCGGCAAGCAAAAAGGGAATATTGTGCTTTTTAAAATACCAATAACTAAATATCAAGCCTGCTATGATCCCACCTTGGATAGCAAGACCTCCTTGGTTAATTTGAAATATTAATGATAAATCTTGGGCATAGATTTCATTCCACATAAAGATCACATACCAGATTCTAGCACCAATAATACCTATAATAAGGACACCAAAGAAATAATCAGATAGAATATCTTTATGATATCCCATCTTTTTAAAATGATGTTGTCCAAGACCATAGGCAATAAAAGCACCTATTAAAATACAAACAGCATACATTTGAATAGTCCATGAACCTAATTGTAGAAATGTTTTAGGATTAGGAAAAAATTTCATAATTACTCCTTACTATTTTTATCAATATTCTTTAAAATACGATCAACAAATTCTTTACTTGAGTCAATACCATTATCACGTAAACGCATATTCATTACTGCCGTTTCAATAATAACAGCCATACTACGTCCACTTGATACAGGAACAACAACCTTAGGAATCTTAACACCTAAAATATCTTCTACTGCCTCATTTTCTTCAACCCCTACACGTGTATATTCACGAGAAGGAACCCAACGATCTAATTGAATAATCAAATCTACATTATCTCTTTCTAAGACAGAACTAATACCAAACATCTTAGAAACATCAATAACACCAATACCACGAATTTCTAATAAACTCTTTAATACTTCTGGCGCTTTACCTACAATACGTTGACCAATTAAATATAATTCAACAGCATCATCAGCAATCAATAAATGTCCTCTTTTAACTAATTCTAAGGCAATTTCTGATTTACCAATACCACTATCTCCCTTGATAATAACACCTTTACCATAAATATTTAAGAATACTCCATGCATTAATGTTTCTTTAGCTAATTGTTCTTCTAATTCATTAATTAAATTATTTGATACTCTACCTGTAGGAAGTTGTGAAATAAAGATTGGAAAGTTCTTAGCAGCAGCAATATCTTTTAAAATTGCTGGACATTCTAATCCTTTACAAATAACAATACATGGTACTAAATCATTTATTAAGGCAGGGAAAATTTCTTTTTGACGTTCGTCACTCATTTCATTAATGAATGCTATTTCCTTTTCTCCAAAGATAATAATACGTCTAAAATCACTATGTTTAAAGAAACCTGCTAATTCAAAACCTGGTCGATTGACTTCACTTACAAGAACTAATCTTTCTAGTGATTCTTCATTTCCTGTAATTTGTACATAATCTTCACTTTTATTAAATAATCTTTTTACTGTTGTTGACTTCATATTTTCCCCTCCTACAACATTTTCTCTAAGAATTGTCCGGTATAACTATCCTTGCATTGAGCGACTTTTTCCGGTGTTCCTGTAACCACAACAGTTCCACCACCATCTCCACCTTCAGGACCTAAATCAATGATATAATCCGCAACCTTGATCATATCTAAGTTATGTTCAATCATAATAATCGTATCCCCTTGATCAACAATTCTTTGTAAAACACTAATTAAACGATTGACATCATCACTATGTAATCCTGTTGTTGGTTCATCAAGAATATAGACTGTTTTACCAGTTGCCTTCTTTTGTAATTCACTAGCTAACTTAACACGTTGCGCTTCTCCCCCGGAAAGAGTTGTTGCACTTTGTCCTAATTTAACATAGCCTAATCCCACATCATAAAGTGTTTGTAATTTATTTTTTATTTTAGGTAAGTTTTCAAAGAATGATACAGCATCTTCAACTGTCATTTCTAGTACATCATAAATATTTTTATCTTTATATGTGACTTGTAACGTTTCTTCATTATAACGTTTTCCTTCACATTGTTCACAAGGCACATAAACATCAGGTAAAAAATGCATTGAGATCTTTTTAACACCATCACCTTGACAGGCTTCACAACGTCCTCCTTTAACATTAAATGAAAAACGTCCTTTATCATATCCTCTCATCTTCGCTTCATTAGTTTTAGCGAATAAATCACGAATATCATCAAAAACACCGGTATAAGTTACCGGATTAGAACGTGGTGTTCTTCCTATTGGATCTTGTGATACTTCAATCACTTTATCAATATTTTCAAATCCTTTAATTTCACGATACTTACCTGGTTTTTCTTTTGAATGATAAACATGTTTCATTAAAGCTTTACCAAGAATTTCATTCACTAATGTTGATTTTCCACTTCCAGATACTCCGGTTACCACATTAAAACATCCTAGTGGAAACTTCACATTAATTTTCTTTAAGTTATTTTCTTGTGCCCCTTTAATTTCAATAAACTTACCATTACCTTTTCTTCTTTTTTGAGGCACTTCTATTTTCTTTGCCCCTGATAAATATTGTCCTGTAATAGACTCCTTGCAAGCCATAACTTCTTGAGGTGTTCCTGCCACAATGACATTTCCCCCATGAACTCCAGCTCCAGGACCAATATCAACAATAAAATCACTTTCTCTCATTGTATCTTCATCATGTTCTACAACTAAAACGCTATTTCCTAAATCACGAATATCCTTTAATGATTGAATAAGTTTATCATTATCACGTTGATGTAAACCAATCGAAGGTTCATCTAAAACATAGAGAACACCTGATAAACGTGTTCCAATTTGAGTGGCTAGACGAATACGCTGTGCTTCACCACCTGATAAACCACCAGCTCTTCTAGCAAGAGTAAGATAACCTAATCCAACATTATTTAAGAATTCTAAACGATCTTTAATTTCTTTAATAACTAAACGTGCAATATTTAATTGATAATCTGTTAATTGTAAATTTTTAATAAACTCTAAAGCTTGTTCAATTGACATTTCTGTAAATTCAGCAATATTTAAATCACCAACTCTTACAGATAAGACCTGATCATTTAATCTTCTTCCCTTACATGTAGGACATACATGTTCTGCCATAAATGAAGCATACCATTCTTTAGACCAACTTGATGTTGTTTCTTCATAACGTCTTTCAATAAGTGTTTTAACACCTTCAATGAACTTTGTTGTTTTACTTACATTACCACTACTTGATACAATTTCATAAGTAATAGGTGTTGAAGATCCATATAAAATATAATGCATTTCCTTTTTAGTAAAGTCTTTTAATGGTTTATCAAGATCAATATGATATGTACGACATAGCACTAAAAAACGTTGCCATTCAATACGATCTGTTCCTACTGATGTTTTAAAATAACGAATTCCACCTTGATTAATAGATAAATTCATATCTGGAATTAATAAATCAATATCGACTTCATTTTTAACTCCTAATCCTCGACAATCAGGACAAGCCCCTAAAGGATTATTAAAAGAAAATAATCTTGGTTCTAATTTAGGAACTGAAAAGCCACAAATAGGACAAGCTAAATGTTCACTAAATAATTCTTCCTTTTTCTTAGTAAGGTTAGAAACAATGACTTCACCACCAGTCAGTTTTAATCCTACTTCTAAAGAATCTATTAAACGACTACGATAACCTTCTTTTTTTATAATACGATCGATGACAACATCAATATTATGTTTTTTATTTTTATCTAGTTCGATTTTTTCATCTAATAGGCGCATCTCACCATCAACAATGACACGTAAGTAACCCTCTTTTAATAAATCATCAAAATAGTCTTTAAATGTTCCCTTTTGATTTTTAACCACTCTTGCTAGAATTTGTAATTTATCACCATCATCATAATGATCTATGATATCTGCCATTTGTTTAATTGTTTGACTTTCAATCACCGTACCATGAGTTGGACAATACGCTTTCCCTACACGAGCATATAATAAACGTAAATAATCATAAATTTCCGTTACTGTTCCTACAGTAGAACGAGGATTATTAGAAGTCGTTTTTTGGTCAATCGCAATTGCAGGCGATAATCCTTCTAATACATCCACATCTGGTTTTTCCATATTTCCTAGAAATTGTCTCGCATAAGCAGATAAGGATTCTACATAACGTCTTTGTCCTTCTGCATAAATCGTATCAAAAGCGAGAGAAGTCTTTCCTGAACCTGATAATCCAGTCATAATGACTAACTTATTTTTAGGAATCTCTAAACTAATATTCTTTAAATTATTTTCTCTAGCACCTTTAATAATTAATTTATCTTCCATTTAACTTCTCCTTTATTAAATGCATTATATCAAATTTATCGTGCCCTTTCATTTGTAATTCATAAGCCCAATCTAATAATTCTTTAAACTGGGAACCCCGAATACCTAAAGGTAATAAATCTTTTCCTGTAATGACTGGTTTTAAAGCTTCTTTCCCTAAACGACTTGTTTTATCTTCAATAAAATCATCCAGTAATTTAATTGTCTCTGGTCGATTATCATATCTACCTAATTTATCACATTTTGAAATCAAGACTAAATCTTCTAAAGGCATAATCCCATCAATGCCCTTTAATAGTTGATAAAAACGAAAATCACGACTATGATTCCTTGCCATATTCATTAAATGCATATGATAATAAATCATGGTTTTCACATACTGATTGAGTCTTTGATTTTGTAAAATACCGGCAAAGTATTCATTAAAGACTTGAACACCACTTTCATTATGTCCTGGTGCTCTACCATCAGGGGTCGTAACGAGGGGTTTACCAATATCATGTAATAAAGCACCCCACATAAAGCCTAAAGGATAACTCGTATGATGTTTACATAAAGCTGCTAAGTCTACAACTAATAATGTATGCGACATCACATCATCTTCAGGATGATAGTCTAATCTTTGGTGACAATCTTTTAAAACCATCAATGGTTTAAATAAACCATTGATTTTTAATAAGAATTTTAACCCGATTGATGGTTTGTTACTCATTAATAGTTTGTTATATTCACTTACAATTCGTTCATGACTCAAATGTTGTAATGCTCCTGCTTGAATCATTTTTTTACATAATTGTTGAGTTTGAATATCAACAGTCATTTCTAATCTTGAAGCAAATTGAGCTGCTCTTAAAATGCGTAAAGGATCTTCTTGAAAAGACTTTTCATCAATCATTTTAATAACATGATGATTTAAATCTTCAATCCCACCAAAAAAATCATAAATATGATGTGTTTGATAATCATACATCAAACTATTCATCGTAAAATCTCTTCGTCTACAAGCCTCTTTTAAATCCATATCTGGATTAAGAGAAACTTGAAAATCTCGATGTGTATGTCCTGTTTTTACTTCTATCCTTGGTAAGGCAAAATCAAAACGAGGTAAAGTATCTAGTTTGACAATGCCAAACGATTTACCTACAGTACGAACATGTCCATATTGAGATAAAATTTTAATCAATTCATCAATCGGTAAATGATAAATTTCAATATCTATATCATGAGGATTTGTTTTATTAAAAAGAATTAAATCTCTTATCGCACCACCAACAATATAAAGTTTAGCATGATGTTTAACTAAATCATCCAGTACTTTCTTTTCAAATGCATCAAATTGAAAACTATTTTTCACCTTGTAACTCCAACATCATATCTCTTAATTCCATTGCTCTTTCAAAGTCTAATTCTTTTGCTGCTGCTTTCATTTGTTTTTCAAGTTCAGCAATCACTTTCTTTTTATCTTGAGCTTTGGCTTTCTTACCTTTTTTAACTAAACTACTTGCATTATCAATAACTTCTTGACCATGAATTGCTTCATGAATTTCTTTACGAATAGTTTGTGGAATAATATGATGTTCTTTATTATATGCTTCTTGGATTTGGCGACGACGATTCGTTTCATCAATCGCATACTGCATTGATTCAGTTATTTTATCACCATACATAATAACCTTACCATGACTGTTTCTGGCTGCACGTCCAATTGTTTGAATTAATGAACGATTTGATCTTAAGAAACCTTCCTTATCAGCGTCTAAAATACATACCAGTGATACTTCTGGTAAGTCTAGCCCTTCTCTTAATAAGTTGATTCCTACTAGAACATCATACTTACCTAAACGTAAATCTCTTAAGATTTCCGTTCTTTCTAATGTCTTTGTATCTGAATGTAAATACGCTACTTTTAATCCTAATTCTTTTAGATAGGCACTTAAATCTTCAGCCATTCTCTTTGTAAGCGTCGTGATCAGCACTCTTTCATTAACTTCCATGCGTTGATGGATTTCATCAATGATATCATCTACTTGTCCTTCAATTGGTCTGACTTCAATTAAAGGATCTAATAAACCTGTTGGTCTAATAATTTGTTCAACAACATGATGATTCACTTTTTCTAATTCATAATCACCAGGTGTTGCTGAAACATAAATAGCCTGATGAATCAATGATTCAAATTCTTCAAAATATAAAGGACGATTATCTAAGGCACTAGGTAAACGAAAACCATACTCTACTAATGTTTCTTTACGACTACGATCGCCATTATACATTCCTCTTACTTGAGGTAACATGACATGACTTTCATCAACAACTAATAAAAAGTCATCCGGGAAATAATCAATCAATGTATAAGGTCTTTGTCCTGCTTTTCTGCCATCAATATGACGAGAATAATTTTCAATTCCGGGACACATTCCCACTTCTCTTAACATTTCTACGTCATGACGTGTTCTTTGTTCAAGGCGTTCATATTCAAGAAGTTTCGATTCAGCTTTAAATTCTTTTAAACGTTCTTCTAATTCTGTACTAATCGTATCACATGCCTTTAACATTTGTTCTTTTTTGGTTACATAGCCATAGGCCGGATAAATAGTATAAGTATTGTAACTGCCAAGGACATGTCCTGTTAATGGATCTACTTCACAAATCCGTTCTACAGTATCACCAAATAATTCTATTCTAATCAAATAAGACTCTGTATGACCCGGTACAATTTCAATTACATCACCACGAACTCTAAAAGTTCCTTTACTCTGTTCAATATCATTTCTTTGATACTGACGATCTACTAAAAAGGTTAATAATTCCCTGCGATCTATTTCTTGATCCACTCTTAATGAAAAAATCATTTCTTTATATTGTTCGGGGTTTCCTAGTCCATAAATAGAAGCCACCGAAGCCACAACAATGACATCTTTTCTTTCAATTAAAGAATTCATTGCTGCACTTCTTAGCATTTCTATTTCATAGTTTGTTTTAGCATTTTTATCAATATATAAATCACGTCCAGGAATATAGGCTTCCGGTTGATAAAAATCAAAGTTAGAAACAAAGTATTCTACTCTATTTTCAGGAAAGAATTCTTTTAATTCCGAATATAATTGTCCAGCTAATGTTTTATTGTGTGCCAAAACCAAAGTAGGCTTATTCACTCTCGCAATCACATTAGAAACAGTAAACGTTTTCCCTGTTCCTGTTCCCCCAAGTAAAACTTGTTCTTTTTTTCCGGCTTCAATTCCCGCTACTAATTCTTCTATTGCTTCTGGTTGATCTCCCATGGGTTGATAATCAGATACCAGTTTAAATTTTTCCATAGGCTTTCCTCCTATTGCATTTCTTGTAGTAAACGTGCATATTGTTGATCATGGCTTTGATCTTGAATATAGGTCATTACTCTCGCAATCAACATTAACTTATCATCTTCGCTATATGTGCCATCTTCAGTTAAGTTGTTATCTTTTTCAAATTGTTGTAAAGCACTCATAGATGCTTGAGAAAAATAACCATCTTCACGATCGACTTGATATCCTAAAATCTTTAACATCTTTTGCATTGATTTAACAGATGAACTCACTTGATCTACTTGTAATGGTGTTTTTATTTTCTTAATTGTAATATTAGATAAACTTGCATTATCTACTTTAATATCAGGTGTTAATCCTTTACCATGAATACATTTACCATTAGGTAACATCCATTTAGCATAAGTATATTTCAATACTGATCCATCAGATAAAGTTAATTGTGTTTGGGCTGTTCCTTTACCATAAGTCTTTGTTCCAATGAGCTTATATCCTAATTGATTTTGTAAAGTTCCTGCTGTTAATTCTGAAGCACTGGCTGTATTTTCATTAACTAAAATATAACCATAATCAAAATGATAATAATGATCTGTCTTAGCATAGTACTTTTTAGTCGCACTATTCTTTTCTTTCATTTGATAAATACATTTATCACTTGGTAAAAATAAATCTAAAATATTTACTGCTGCATTTAAATAACCTCCACCATTATCTCTTAAATCAATAACTAATGATGTAAGGTTTTTCTCTTTAAATTGTTTAAGGGCTTCTTCAACTTGATTAGCCGTATCAGTACCAAAGGTACTCATTTGAATATAACCAAATGATTTTCCATCTTGATTACGAATTTCATAACTTACAGAAGTATCCACAGCTTTTCTTGTCAGTGTCTTAGTAAACTGTTCTTTGCCCCTTAATATTCCTAATTCTACAGTAGTGTCCGGTTTACCACGTACATATTCTTTCACCTTATCAGTATCTAAACCAGCTAAAGGATGTCCATTAGCACTTACTAAAATATCTCCTGTTTTTAAATCTTGTTCACTGGCTGGTGAATGATCGTAGACTTTAGTAATCATCGCTCCTGCTGAAACCATTGTATAACCTACACCTATTCCTTGGTAGTTACCACCAACACTTTCATTAAATTGTGAAGCTTCATCGCTGGTAAAGTAACTAGAATGAATATCACCTAAGCCATCAACAAAACCTTTTAAACCGTCTGTTTCTATATCTACCTTTTCTCCACTGGCATTCACCCAATTATTTTTCATTGTTGAATAAACTTCTTCAACGACTCCTTTTTTATTAGTTGAATGAACAACATTTGTCTTTTTAGAAAAATAACCGGCAACAAAACCTAACGCTAAAGAAATAACAATAACAATTATAATTAACGTTTCTTTTACAAAACGTTTATCTTTCTTTTTTTCGACCTTCTTTGGTGGTCTAATAAAATCATCCATCGAATCACCTCGCCTTTTATTTTAACATAATTACAATTAAAATACTTTGCTTGATACACATTTTATTATAACCAACTTGAACTTAAACAAAAAAGAAATCTTGAAAAGATTTCCTTTAAGATAACTTCTTATATAAGTGATTACCAATAGATTGAATAATTTGTACAAAGATAATTAAAATAATACTTGCGGCAATAAGATAAGGTATTTGATAAGCCTGATAACCATAACGAATAGCAATATCACCAATTCCTCCGGCACCCAAAGCACCACCCATTGCACTATAGCCTACAATACTAATCATGGTAAGAGTAATGCCTGATAAAATACCTGGTAAGGCTTCTTTTAAGTAAACTCTGATAATAATTTGAAAATCACTTGCACCAAATGATCTCGCCGCTTCCACCAAACCAATATCAACACTTCTTAAGGCACTTTCAATAACTCTAGCAACAAAAGGAATCGCTGAAATAGTAAGTGGTACTAAAGCTGCTGTAGTTCCAATAGCCTTACCAGCAATTAATCTCGTAAGTGGGATCACAATAACCATCAAGATCACAAATGGGAAACTTCTAAAAACATTAACAATGACATCTAAAATATGATAAACAACTTTATTCGGTTTTAATCCTTCCGGTGCTGTTAATGTTAAAACAATAGCCGGAATAAAACCTAAAATCACTGCAAAGAACGTTGAACCTAAAACCATATATAATGTTTCATATGTGGCTTGTATTAATACTTCACTCATCCTATTTCCTCCCATCCAATTTGATGATCATTTAAATATTGTTGTACTGCTGGATAATCAGCTAATTCAACATTAATAATTAAACTTCCTAACATTGAACCTCTAAAGTTTTCTAATTTACCTTGGCAAATATCAAAATCAATATTTAAAGTTCTCGCTAAATCAGTAATCGTATGTGATTTAGCATTATTATTAGTAAAGAATAATTTAATATTCTTTCCTGTAGTAGGTAAAATTTCTATATCATCACCGATAAATTTTTGTATTTCTTTATCAGGTCCTACAAATAAATCTTCAGGTTTTCCTACTGATAAAACATGTCCATCCTTTAAAAAAGCAACTTTATTACAAATTTGTTTAATGACTTCCATTTGATGGGTTACTACAACAATAGTAATATCCAATTCTTTATTGATTTTTTGTAGTAAGTTAAGAATATCTCTTGTAATTTGTGGATCTAAAGCTGATGTCGCTTCATCACACAACAGAATCTTAGGATTTAAGACTAACGCTCTAGCAATAGCGACTCTTTGTTTTTGACCTCCACTTAATTGACGAGGATATGCTTGGCTTTTATCCTCTAAACCTACTAACTTTAATAATTCATCTATTCTTTTTTTATTTTCTTCACTTTTAGGGTTTTGTTTCCAAAACTTTAATGGTAAAGCAATATTATCATAAACATTTAAACGATTTAATAAGTTGAAGTTTTGAAAAATCATTCCCATTTCTTTTTGAATATAACTTAACTCTTTTTTGTTTAATGATGATATGGGCTGATGATCTACAATGACTTCTCCTTTTTGAAAGGTTTCTAAACCATTGAGACAACGTAATAATGTTGATTTACCTGCACCACTTTGACCAATAATACCAAAGATATCACCCTTATCAATGTTAAAAGAAATATCATTAAGCACTTCTAATTGTTCATAACTTTTATATAAATTCTTTATTTCTATCATTTTATATGTTCCTTTCAAATTGTAAACATCAGCCCTTATCATTAATCAGTAAATACGTCTTTTACAGAACCTTTATATTTTTTAATATATTCTTTTACTGCATCTGATTGTAATGCTTTCTTTAATGCTTTTGTTTTAGCAGATTTTTCATTTCCTTCTTTAACTACTAAATAATTAATATATGGTTTAGCTTCTTGATCAGTGAAATCTTCTGCTACTAAGACATTTGCTTTATCTCCTAAGTTATGTTCTAAAGCATAGTTACCATTAATAACCGCTACATCTACATCTGGTAAGTTATTAGGTAAATTAGCTGCTTCTAATTCTTTAAATTGATAATTGTGTGGATTTGAAGTAATGCTTTGTAAGTTATAATTTTTATCATTGTTTAACTTAATTAAACCTTGTTTTTGTAATAAAGCTAACGCTCTTGATTCATTAGAAGTATCGTTTGGAATAGCAATAGAAGCTCCATCTTTAATATCATCTAATGATTTAATATCTTGAGAATAAATTCCCATTGCTTCATAATGAATTCCTGCTACCGCTTTTAAATGCAAACCTCTTTGTTTATTTTGAGCTTGTAAATAAGATAAAGTTTGGAAATAGTTTGCATCTAAATCTCCATCTTCTAAAGAAGTATTAGGTTTAACATAATCAGTAAATTCTACTACTTTTAATTTATACCCTTTATCTTTTAATTCATCCTTTACCACATCATTGAGAATTTGTGCATGTGGTATTGCTGTTGCTCCTACTTTAATTGTTTTATCATCATTTGATGACCCATTAGCGCATCCTGCAAGTGTTAATGCAAATGCTGCCGATAATAATAATTTTAATCCTTTTTTCATTTTTATTTTCCCCCTCGTTTATTTTCAACACAACAAACAAAAAACTCATCCTTATCTAAAGGACGAGTTATACCCCGTGTTACCACCTTAATTTAAAATAATTTCACAATTATTTCCTCATCGAGTACTATCATACTCTATCACTGTAACGGGTGAAACCGTCATAGCCTAGCCTGTAATCAGGTTCGGTATGCAACTCCAAGGCCATCTTCGTTTATCATTCATCTTTCTTTTTCACCAACCAAGAATTCTCTATGCATGTTTGATAAATTACTTTCCTTTTCAATGTCTTTGTTGTATTGCGTAATTCATATTAAACCTATATGAATTAGATGTCAATAGTTTTTATATATTTTTCATTCAAAATAAAACTCACAAACCAAAAACACTTTGATTTATGAGTTAGTTATAAGACACAAAAAAAGGAATCTTATTTTTCAAGATCCCTTTTTGTTGTTTCACAATTGGATTATGCTAATTCAGCGAAATATTTAATAGTTCTAACCATGTTAGAAGTATATGAGTTTTCGTTGTCATACCAAGCAACTGTTTGAACTTCAGTAGTTCCGTTGTCTAATGGTTTAACCATAGTTTGAGTTGCATCGAATAATGATCCATAAGTCATACCAACGATATCAGAAGATACTAATAATTCTTCAGTATATCCGAATGATGGAGTTGTTGCTGCTTTCATAGCTGCGTTAACTTGTTCAACTGTTACTTCACCTTCAACAACTGAAGTTAAGATAGTAGTTGATCCAGTTGGAACTGGTACACGTTGTGCAGAACCGATTAATTTTCCGTTTAATTCTGGGATAACTAATCCGATTGCTTTTGCAGCACCTGTTGAGTTAGGTACGATATTTACTGCAGCTGCACGAGCTCTTCTTAAGTCACCTTTTCTATGAGGTCCATCTAATACCATTTGGTCACCAGTGTAAGCATGTACTGTTAACATGATACCTGATTTGATTGGAGCTAAGTTATTTAAAGCGTTAGCCATTGGTGCTAAACAGTTAGTTGTACATGAAGCTGCTGAGATGATTTTGTCTTCTGCAGTTAATACACCTTCGTTTACACCGAATACAACTGTTGGTAAGTCATTTCCTGCTGGTGCAGAGATAACAACTTTTTTAGCTCCTGCATCGATATGAGCTTGAGATTTAGCTTTAGAAGTGTAGAAACCAGTACATTCTAATACTACGTCTACTCCTAAATCTCCCCAAGGTAATTTTGAAGCATCAGCTTCTGCGTAGATTTTAATTTCTTTACCATCTACTGTGATTGATCCTTCACCAGCTTTTACTGTATCAGCTAAAGCATATTTACCTTGTGCTGAATCATATTTTAATAAATGTGCTAACATTTTAGGATCAGTTAAGTCGTTGATTGCAACTACTTCATATCCTTCAGCGTTAAACATTTGTCTGAATGCAAGACGTCCGATACGTCCGAATCCATTAATTGCTACTTTTACTGCCATTTTAATTTTATTCCTCCTTGAAATATCTTTTATGACCATATTATAAGTCAAACCCCTATTAAAAGCAACCTATTGAAAAGGGTTTCATGTAAAATAATTTTTCTTTTTTTATAACTCACCATTGTCATAATCTATATTCTTTTCTATTATTCGTAATTTTATACTTCTTTTTTTATTCATTCCTTAAAATATGTTTTAAGAATAATAATGAATTTATGAACTATACTTAAATATGGAGGTCAAGTTATGCATTTTATTCCTACTGTAATTGAAAAGAATCAAACAACCCAATATGCTTATGATATTTATTCTCGACTATTAGAAGAAAGAATTATTTTATTAACAGGCGCTATTGATGATAAAATGGCTAGTTCTATTATTGGTCAACTGTTATATTTGGAAGCCAAAGACAGTCACCAAGATATTTTTATGTACATTAATTCTCCTGGTGGCAGTGTTTCAGCCGGTTTTGCTATTTATGATACGATGAACTTTGTTTCCTGTGATGTCAGCACAATATGTTGTGGCATGGCAGCAAGTATGGCTGCCTTTTTACTGAGTTCCGGTCAAGCAGGTAAACGCTGTGCCTTACCTAATAGTGAAATCATGATTCATCAGCCTTTAGGAACCATTGAAGGTCAAGCTACTGATTTAGAAATCAATGCCAAAAGAATTATTAAACAAAAAGCAAAACTTGCACGTCTATTATCCAAGAACACTCATCAACCATTAGAAAAAGTTATGGATGATACGGAACGTGACTATTTTATGGATCCTGAAGATGCCTTACAATATGGTTTAATTGATGAAATAATTAAAAAAGCACCTTAGTGCTTTTTTATTTTACAAAATAGGTTTGATATACCAATTCAGCAAATAATGAATTGGCCCAAGCAAACCAAGGTCTTGTATATTCACTTGGTTGATCTTTATTAAATCCCTCATGACATAAACCTTCATTATTATTTGTTTTTAAAATTAAATCAATCATTTCTTTCGCTTCTTCTTTAGAACCTGTTAATCCTTGCATTGATAAAGCAATATGCCAAATATAATTCTCTGGAGTATGAGGACTACCAATACCACTGGCACATGTTCCTTGATAAAAATAAGGATTATGATGACTTAAAATAAATGATCGTGTATGTTGGTAAAGTACATCGTCTTTTGTACAATAACCTAAATAAGGCATAGAAAGTAAAGAAGGTACATTGGCATCATCCATTAAACAATAATTACCAAAACCATCTGTTTCATAAGCATACATTTTACCAAATTGAGGATGAAGGTAAATACCATAACATTGAATACCATAATCAATATCCCATTTTAATTGTCTTGCTTTTTCATATAAAACATCATCATGATAAATTTCTCTAGCAAATTCTTTAATATATTCTAATATCACACTCGCAAACATATTGGCAGGAATAAGATAATTAAAACGACAAGCATCATCACTTGGTCTAAAAGCACTC
>NZ_QRQB01000013.1:0-58847 GCF_003475785.1 Coprobacillus sp. AF33-1AC
CGATATTTTAAAGCGGACCTCTAAGCTACAGATATTTTAATATACCATACATCTTACAAGGAAACTTGTAAGATGTATTTTTTTACATAATATGAATATAATAAATAATGGATATTAAAATTTATACTGTTCTTTTGAAAAGAAAAAGTATATATTAATAGTAGTGGACATAGTACAAATAATTTAACTAGAGTACTTTTATAGTACTCTTTATTAGCGACTAATAGTAAATGAGGTTATAAGTAAAGAAACGAGGCGGTTTGATGGAAAAATATAAAGCAAGGATGTTAGCTTATTTGATTGATCTAGATAAAATAGAAGTTCAGTATTCTAATCATTATTATCAAGGAATGTGTACGAATTTCTATTTAAGAGATTTAAATAATGGTTCATTAATATCAATGAATATTGTATCAGAAAGAAAAGATGAAAAAGATCATTATTATTATTTTGAAAATGTACAGATTAATTTATATCATCAATATCAAGTGGTTGATGGCTATGGATTAAGTGAAACATTACAATATACAAAGTTAGTGAATATGCCTCGTTTTGATGAAGTATTCCAATATCATGGACATGATTTAGGAGCAACATATACTCCTGATGAAACATTATTTAAAGTATGGGCACCTACAGCCTTAGAAGTCATGGTTAAAGTAGAAAACCAATGTTATACCATGAAAAGAAATGAGCATGGTGTTTTTTCGGTGATTATTGATGGTGATTTAGATAATAAGACTTATGTCTATCTTGTTAAACATCACTTATGTTTTCATGAAGCCGTTGATCCTTATGCTTATGGAAGTAGAGAAAACAATCAGGCAAGTGTTGTTGTGGATATTGACCGTTTTGATGATTCTTTATATAAAGAGGATTTGCCAGACATTTCAAGAAAAACTGATGCCATTATTTATGAGGCAAGTGTACGCGATTTTACGATGGATGAAAGTATTTACGCTACTTATCCTGGTAAGTTTTTATCAATGGTGGAATCCGGACTAAAAACACCGGGTGGTCATCCTGCTGGAATTGACTATTTGGTTGAATTAGGAATTACACATCTTCAATTAATGCCTATTTTTGATTTTGCTACAGTAGATGAATTACATCAAAAACAACTCTATAATTGGGGATATGATCCCATTCAATATGGCATTCCTGAAGGAAGTTATGCTTTAGATCCTCATGATGGTTATAGTCGTATTCAAGAATGTCGTGAAATGGTTCAAGGACTGCATAAAAAAGGCATTCGTGTCATTATGGATGTGGTTTATAATCATATGTATGATGTTAATGACAGTGCTTTTGAAAGAATTGTTCCAGGTTATTATTTTAGAAAAAATGATCAAGGTGAACTATCTAATGGTTCTTGGTGTGGTAATGATTTAAATACTAAAGCATGGATGGTAAGACAATATATTAAAGATATGTGTAAAAGATGGCAAGTATTATATGGTATAGATGGATTTAGATTTGATTTAATGGGAATTATTGATGTAGAAACATTAAATCAAGTTTATCGTCAAGGAAAAGATATTGATCGTCATTTTATGATGTATGGTGAAGGCTGGAATATGGATACAGCCCTTGATAATGAAGAAAAAGGAATGCAGGATAATCACGATAAATTAGTGCCTATTGGTTTCTTTAATGATTATTTTAGAGATACATTAAAGGGTGGCAGTGGTGATCAGTCATTAGCTCAAAAAGGTTATTTTACGGGTAATATGTATAACTGTGAAATTAGTGGTGAATGTATGAAAGCGATGCGTTATCAAGAAGTAGTTCAAAGTATTAATTATTTAGAATGTCATGATAATGCGACGATTTATGATAAATTATTAGTTTGTAATCAAGAAGAAAATGAAGAAACAAGGAAGAAAAGACAGTTAATGATGAATATGACTTTACTGTTATCACAAGGGATTCCTTTTATTCATTGTGGACAAGAATTCTATCGCAGTAAGGGTGGTAGAGGAAATACTTATAATTGTCTAGATGATATTAATAAAGTGGATTGGTCATTACTGGATAAAAATCGTTATAGTATTGATACAATCAAGAAGTTAATTTCTTTAAGAAAAGAAAATATTGCTTTTGGTTATGAAACTAAAGAAGAAGTGAATCGTTATGTGAGTGCGAAACATATCAATTATGAAGTTTTAAGATATGGTGTTAAACAAGATGTGGGAATATATAAGGAAATCTTTGCTTATATTAATCCTTCTTATTGTAGTTATCAAATTGATGATATGGCTGGATATGATATTATTTATAATGATAATGATTCAAGAGACCAGTTATCAGCAATTTCAATGAAAATATTTGGATTGAAGAGGTAGAATATGAAGTTAATTATTGGATTAGGAAATCCTGGTAATCAATACCAGGGGACAAGACATAATGTCGGATTTATGGTTTTAGATCAACTGGCAAATAAATGGAATGTAAATATCAACCAAGATAAATTTAAAGGATTATATGTAAAGACAAACTATCAAGGTGAAGCTGTTATTTTACTTAAACCACAAACTTATATGAATTTATCAGGTGAATCAGTAAGACAAGTGATGGATTTTTATAAAATAGAGAGAGAGGATATTATTGTTATTTATGATGATTTAGATATGCCTGTTGGTAAATTACGTTTAAGAGAAAAAGGAAGCGCTGGTGGACATAATGGTATTAAAAGTATTATTAGTCATGTTGGTGGACAAGATTTTAAGCGTATTCGAGTGGGAATTGAAAGAAGTAAAGTGATTCCTGTAGTAGACTATGTTTTAGGTAAGTTTACTAAGGAACAAAAGCCTTTCATTGATCAAGGAATTCATCAAGCTGTAGAAGCAATCGAAGATTGTTTAGAACATGATTTTCATCACGCTATGAATCAATTTAATTAGAGGTTATTATGGATAAGTTATTGAATATATTAAAAGCTAATCAAGCATTTCAAGCTCTATTAGCTAAAAATAAAAATTTAGTTGTTAATCATATTCAAGATGAAGCGCTATTAATATCATGCGCTTTTTTATCGTTGAATCAAGATATTGTGATTATCAAAGAAAATCAATATGAGGCAAATTTGCTATACCAACAAGTTTCTAAACTTATAAAAGAAACAGTTTATTATCCCGTTGATGAATCTTATCGTATTGAAAGCCTAGCTGCTTCACCACAGCTTTTAAGTCAACGTATTAATGCACTTTATCAATTATCAAATAAGGGACATCATTTACTTATTAGCCACGTTCATGGTTTGATGCGCTATGTTCCTAGTAAAAATATTTTAAAACAATACTGTAAAAAAATTAAAGTTGGTCAAACTTTAGATATTTATGAATTACAACAATTTTTAATTCAAGCTGGATATCAAAGAACCAATCGTGTTGATCAACCTCTTTATTTCTCTAAAAGAGGTGGGGTTATAGATGTGTTTTCTAATCAATATGATTTACCAGTCAGAATAGAATTCTTTGATGATGAAATTGATTATATTCGCTTTTATGATCCTAAAACTCAAAGAACAGTAGAAAAAATTAACGAAGTTGAAATTATTCCTGCTAGTGATATTTTATATGATGATCAAGAAGTCAATCCGGTCATTACAAAAATAAAAGATTTAGCCCAAAAACAATTATCAAGTATGGATGAACTTTATCATGATGAGCTTAATGAAAAGATTGAACTAGACATTGAAAATTTACGTAATCATGATACCAGTGCAACAAACTATGCTTATTATCATTTATTTAAAAATGTGACCAGTATTGCTCAATATTTGGATCATCCACTTATTATTCTTTCTCATCAAAATGAAATTAATTTTCAAATGAAAAACTATATTTCTGAAAACCACTATTATTATCAAGAACTTGCTTCAATAGGTAAGGTTGTCAGAGGTCTTCATTTATATCAAGATTTTTATCAAGTGATAGGTGATCAATATATATGTTTTGAGTCTATTTCAGCAAAAGAGGGAGATGTTTTATTTCATAGTCATCAACTGATGTTTGATCGTTCTAAAGAAGGAAAAGTGATTCAACAAATTAAAGATTATTTAAAAGATAATCGGGTTTTGATCTGTTTAGAAAACAAACATCAACTTCAACTTATGGTAGAATTATTTGACCGTCATGAAATGCACTATACACTGATTGGAAATGACAATCAAATCTATGATGGTATTAATATGTATGTAGGTAATTTATCTCAAGGTATTGAATTAGTTGATGAAAAAATCATTATTCTTACTGATTATGAATTATTTGGTCACGTAGAAGTAAAGAAAGGAAAATATGTTAAATACAAAGGTGCCCGTGTTATCAAAGACTATCAGGAATTAAATATTGGTGATTATGTTGTTCATGATAGTTATGGTATTGGTCAGTATCTGGGAATTAAAACATTAGAAGTAAAGGGATTCCATAAGGATTATTTATATGTTGCCTATGCCGGAGATGATACCCTTTATATTCCGGTTGAACAATTCAAACTGGTTAGAAAGTATGCCAGTGGTGATGGCAAAGTACCTAAACTTCATGCTTTAGGAAGTAGTCAATGGAGTAAGCTTAAACAAAAAGCTAAGAATAAAATTGATGATATTGCTGAACAGTTGATTAGTTTATACGCTAAAAGAATGGCTCAACCAGGATTTGCTTTTAGCCAAGATAATGAAATGCAAATAGAATTTGAAAAAGAATTTGGTTATGCACTGACACCAGATCAACAACGTAGTGTTGATGAAATTAAAGCAGATATGGAAAAACCACAACCCATGGATCGTCTATTATGTGGAGATGTTGGCTTTGGGAAAACAGAAGTGGCTTTAAGAGGTGCTTTTAAAGCTATTTTAGACCAAAAACAAGTTGCCTTTTTATGTCCAACGACCATTTTATCAATGCAACATTATAAAACAGCATTAGAACGTTTTAAAAATTTTCCAGTAGAGATTGCTTTATTGAATCGATTTACAACAACGAAAGAAAAAAACAGAATCTTAAAAGGAATTCAAGATGGTACGATAGACTTTGTTATCGGAACACATCGTATTCTTTCTAAAGATATTAAATTTAAAGATTTAGGTTTATTGGTTATTGATGAGGAACAACGCTTTGGGGTTAAACAAAAAGAAAAGATTAAAGAATATCGAGAAACAATAGATGTTCTTTCACTTTCAGCGACGCCAATTCCAAGAACTTTACAAATGTCTTTAATGGGAATTAGAGGATTATCACAAATAGAAACACCACCTAAAGATCGTTTACCAATTCAAACTTATGTAATTGAAAAAAATGATGTTTTAGTTAAACAAGTCATCGAAAGAGAACTAGCAAGAGGAGGACAGGTTTTCTATCTTTATAACCGTACTCAAGATATTAATCAAGTGGCTTATAAAATTGCTTCTACTATTGAACATGCAAAAGTAGCTGTAGGACATGGTCAAATGGATAAAGATGAACTTGAAGATGTCATGTTAAAGTTTATGAATAAAGAATTCAATGTACTTGTTTGTACAACAATTATTGAAACCGGAATAGATATTCCTAATGCAAATACAATTATTGTTGAAGATGCAGATCATTTTGGTTTAGCACAGTTATATCAAATTAGAGGTCGTGTTGGTAGAAGTAATCGAGGGGCATATGCCTATTTATTATATTCTAAAAACAAGATGATGAATGATGAAGCCATGAAACGTTTACAAGCTATCAAAGAATTTACAGAGTTAGGTAGTGGATATAAAATTGCCATGCGTGATTTATCCATTCGTGGTTCTGGTGATATTTTGGGTGGTAAACAAGCTGGTTTCATTGATGATATTGGTTTTGAAATGTATATGAAAATCTTACAAGACGCCATTAACCAACGTAAGGGTATTGAAACTAAACCAGAAGAAGAATTAAAAACTTTACCTATTCAAGTTGATGGTTATATTCCTGAAAACTATGTGGAAAGCGATTATGAAAAGTTAGAATTGTATCAACGTTTAGATCAAGTCAAAGATATGCAGGGACTTGTTTCTTTAAAAGGTGATTTTGTTGATTATTATGGAAAATTGCCTCATGAGGTTGAATTACTGATTGAAAAGCGTAAATTAGATATCTTAGCGCATCATCAAGCTATTGAATCAGTAGAAGATTATAAAGATCAATTAAGAATTAAATTTACTAAAGAAGCATCGAATAAGATAGCTGGTGATGAATTATTTATGCTATGTCATCAATTATTCACAAAACCACAATTTAAGGCTTTAAATAATCAAATTATTCTCATGTTACCAAAAGGTGAACAATGGCTAGAACGTGTCAATCAATTATTAGAAACAGTCATAAAAAATAAATAGTGGCTTTAGGCCACTTTTTTACTATTCATTTATGTTATAGCAGATTACGTTATTGATATTGTACTTTTAAATAACAAGTGAATAAAATAGAAGTAAAGAAAGGGTGAAAATAATGAGAAAAGTAAGATTAGGTAAAACAGATATATATGTTAATGCTGTAGGACTTGGTTGTATGGGATTAACTCATGCTAGTGGGATACCACTTCCTAAAAAACAAGCAGTAGAAATATTACAAAAGGCTCATGATATGGGTTATGATTTTTATGATACAGCACAATGTTATACAGGAATTAATCCGGATGGAAGTATAGCTTATAATGAAGAAGTTGTTGGAGAAGCCATTAAACCATTTAGAAAAGATATAATTTTATGCACTAAATTTGGAGTTAAACATATGGGCGATCATTTAGAATTTGACAGCAGCCCTCAAACAATAAGAAAATCAATAGAAGAATCATTAAAAAAACTACAAACAGATTATATTGATATTTATTATCAACATCGTATTGATCCTGAAGTGGAACCTGAAGTTGTCGCTAGTGTTATGAAAGAATTAATTGAAGAAGGTAAAATTAAGGCTTGGGGTATTTCGGAAACAAATGAAGAATATTTAAGAAGAGCGCATGCGATTTGTCCGGTTACAGTTATTGAAAACAGATATTCAATGATGGCAAGATGGCATGAAAATTTGATGCCTGTCTGTAAAGAATTAGGTATTACATATGTTGCCTTTTCACCACTTGCTAATGGAGCACTTTCAGGAGCTTATCAATCTATTAAAGATTTTGGTAGCGGAGAACAAGATTTTAGGGTTGATATGCCACAATATAGTGAAGAAGGTATTAAAAAGACTAATGAACTATTAGAAGTCGTTTCTAAAATAGGTAAAAAACATCATGCAACAAATGCTCAAATGTCATTAGCTTGGATGATGAACAAATATGATTTTATTATTCCTATTCCTGGATCTAGAAAACTTGAAAGATTAAAATCAAACTATGAAGCAGGAAATATAGAATTAAGTCAAGAAGAAATTAAAACAATTGATGACAAATTAGATTCTATGGAATTTAATGTTTTTGGTGGACATTAGGAGGTTAAGATGAGTATATTATTTATTAATGGAAGTCCTAATAAAGATGGGAATACAGTAGCTCTTACAAGTCATTTTTTAAAGGGAAAAGAGTATCAAACATTGAATTTAGTTGATTATAAAATATATAGTTATGGACAAAAATTTGATGATGATCAATTTAATGAAGTCATTGATAAGATGAAAGAAGCGGATACAATTGTGATTGGTTCTCCACTTTATTGGCATAGTATGTCAGGAGCGATTCGTAATTTATTAGATCGTTTTTATGGATATGTAGATGAAAATCTATTAAAAGGAAAAGATTTGTATTTTGTTTTTCAAGGCTGTGCACCAACACAAGAACAACTTGCTTCTGGTGAATATACGATGAAACGTTTTGCTAGTTTATATGGCATGAATTATAAACAAATGATAACAAAATAAAAAACACGCAATGCGTGTTTTTTTAGTCTAAATCTTCACCTTGACTGGCAATCACTTTTTTATACCAGTAGAATGAATCTTTTTTCATACGTTTCATTGTACCAGTACCATCATCATGTTTATCGACATAAATAAATCCATAACGTTTTCTCATCTCTCCAGTACCGGCAGATACTAAATCGATGCATCCCCATGTTGTATAAGCAATAAGATCTACGCCATTTTCAATCGCTTTAGCCATTTCTTTAATATGTTCACGATAGTATTCAATACGATAATTATCATGGATACTTCCATCTTCTTCAACAGTATCATAAGCACCAAGACCATTTTCTACAACCATTAAAGGCTTTTCATAACGATCATAGATCATTTCTAGATAATATCTTAAACCTTGAGGATCTAAAGCCCATCCCCAATCTGAATATGTCAAATAAGGGTTGCGTACACCAAATGACATATTACCACCTACTGTATCATCATTTGGATGAGTTGTCACAGCTTGTGACATGTAGTAAGAGAATGTATAAATGTCTACTGTACCATTTTTCAAATCTTCTAAATCTTGATCAGTGATATCTAACTGTACATTGTGTTCTTTCCATAGACGTTTAGCGAAAGTTGGATATTTTCCTTTACATTGAACATCACCACAGTAGAAGATTCCCTTTTCCCATTTAGAACGATTAAATAAAATATCTTGAGGATCTGATGTAAGTGGATAATATGTAATACCACAAATCATACAACCAATCTTATTTTCTGGATCAACTTTATGACCAATTTGAACAGCTCTGGCACTAGCTACAAATTGATAATGTAGATGTTGATAAGCTTCTTGATATTGTTCATCACTGGCATCGTCTGGTAAGAAATTGATGGTATTATTAATTTCATTAAATGTTAGCCAGTATTTTACAAGTCCTTTGTATTCATTAAAGATTGTTGTGACATATTTTTCATAGAAAGCAATATATTTTCGATCTTGCCAATCACCATATTTTTCTTCTAATGCAAGTGGTGTATCAAAATGCCAAATTGAAACAAGAGGTTCAATACCAGCATTTCTAAGTTCAGTAAAGACATTTCGATAGAAGTCTAATCCAGCTTGATTAGGTGTGTCTTCTTCTCCGGTAGGATAAATTCTTGACCAAGAAATAGATAATCTAAACATTTTAAATCCCATTTCTTTAAGTAAAGCAATGTCTTCTTTATAGTGATGATAGAAATCAATACCATCATGATTAGGATATAATTCATCATCGAAAACAGCAAAATGAGCACCTTCTGGTAATTTAAAACTATGGCTGTTAGGTACTTTTTGTTTATTTCCATCTTTGTCAATAAAAGTAATCATACGAGGTGTATTGACAGTACCTCCTGTTGTCACATCAGTACGTGCCATACCACGTCCATCTACGTTCCAGGCACCTTCACATTGGTTGGCAGCAACAGCGCCACCCCAATAAAAGTTTTCATTAAATTTCATTTTCTTTCCTCCTTGAATTAGTGTTATTATAACGCTTTTATGTGACTCAAAAGTGAATTTTCAAATTCTAAAAAAATTATAAATAAAAAGATTAGCTTGGCTAATCTTTTTGTTCATATTGATTACAATAAGTTTCAAATAATTGATGCATATCTAAGTCTAATGCAAAACCTAATGTTAAGTAGTCATCAACTAAATCTTGAAAGTCTGTGAATTGATATGTTTGGTTTAATTTTAAGGCTGTTTGATAAAGATCAATAAATCTTTTACTTAAAGATTGATGATTAGTTAATTCATTGACATCTTTTAAATGATCAACCTTTAATTCAAAACCAATCGAAAGTAACATATGCAAACCTTGCATATAGGCACTTGTTAAGTCTTCTACACTATGTTTAGAATGATCCCAAAAACTATAACATTGAGATTCTTCACCTACATGACCTAATTCACTTAAAAAGGATAAGATTTTAGCTTCGACCATTTCCTTATTTAAAAGGTTGTATTGTTCGTTGATTAAAGCAAGTTCATGATGAACATGTCGACGATAAATTTTATCTATTTCATACATTTTAATCACCTCAATATTATTATAAACCTTATTGTGACAATGGGATGAACTATTTTATTTTTACATATTCTTTTTTAATAAACTCTTTTTTATATTGATTACTTGTTAAATCTTGAATAGTGTCAAAAAAACTAAAATCACGAATATAACAACGATAGGTTACTTGATCTAGATACTCTTTATTCATACAATCTATATCTAATGTTTTTAATAAATGTTCAAACTTTTTCGTATAATGATAATCAATGGTGATATCATAGATATCAACAAGTTCTTTTTCTACAATGTCAGCTTCTTTTAATGCTTCACTTACAGCTTGACTATAAGCTCTTGTAAGTCCACCAGCACCTAATTTAATGCCACCAAAATAACGTGTTACAATAGCGATAATATTAGTTAATTCTTGTTTTTGTAATACATTTAACATGGGCAAACCGGCAGTACCTGATGGTTCACCATCATCATTGGCTCTTAAAGAAGAACCAACAATATAAGCAACACAATTATGCGAGGCATCATGGTATTTTTCTTTATATTCATTAATGATTGTTGTGACTTTATTTTCATCATCACAGGGAATTAATGTACAAATAAATTCAGATTTTTTTATTATTAAATGATATTCGCTTATTTGATTTACAGATTTCATAATTTTACCTCATCGCAATAATGATAACACATATTTCTTTTAAATTGACGAGGAATTTGCTATTATAAATAAAGAAGAGGTGTTGAGTATGACAAAAATTGCAATTTTAACTGATAGTGGATGTCAATTGCCAATAGGAAAAAATGAGGATGAAGGTATATTTGTTTGTCCACTTACAATAACAATGAAGAATAAAGGTTATTTAGATGGAATAGAAATTGATAGTCAAACTGTATTTGAAACAATGGAAAAAGAAGACCTTATAGTATTAACTTCTCAACCATCGACAGGAGTCATTCATGATGCGGTTGAAAGAATTAAGGCTCAAGGATATGAACATGTCATTGCTTTACCTATAGCGACAGGTTTATCTTCTACTTTAAATGGGATGAAATTGGCTTGTGATATGGCAGATATTCCAGTGACATTAGTTGATAGTAAAGGAACTGCACGTAATCAACGTTATTTGGTAGAAACAGCAGCAATGCTTGCTAAACAAGGAAAAGAGCCAGAAGAAATAGGTGATATTTTACGTCAAATGGTTGAAGAGTCAGCAACGATTATTATGGTACCTAATTTAGAACATCTAAAAAAAGGAGGACGTATTACTCCAGCAGTAGCATTACTTGCAGGATTACTAAAGATTGTTCCGATTATGAAGCTTAATTATGATTTAGGTGGAAAAATTGATACTTTGGATAAAGTTCGTACAGTTAAAAAAGCAAATTTAAAGATTATTGATCATATGATTAATGATTGTCATGTTAATGCTAAAGATTATATTTTTGCTATTGAACATGTTTTAAATGAAAAACTTGCTAATGAAATGAAAGATGAATTAATTCGCCGTTTAGGTGATTGTGATATTTTAGTTCGTGAGTTACCGGCAGTTGTAGGAGCTCATATGGGAATTGGTGGTATTGGCTATCAATATATTAAGAAATATCAAGGATAATAGATATAAGAGGTAAGCTATGGATAAAAAGACAGATACTGTGGAACTTATTGTGGATTTGGTTAATACAACATTAGATATTCAAGATCTTTATTTAAGAGAAAGTGAATATAGTCAATTATCAATGAGTGAAATGCATGTTATTGAAGCGGTAAGTAAAGAAGAAGTTCCTTCAATGACAGCAGTTGCCAATCATTTGAATATCACTTTAGGAACATTGACAACAGCAGTTAAAAAGATTATCGAAAAGGGCTTTTTAGTCAAAGAACGATCAAATGAAGACAAAAGAATTTTCTATCTTCGTTTAACTAAAGAAGGAGAAAAAGCATTAGAAGTTCACAATCAATTTCATAAGGAATTAGCTTATTATATTAAATCACATATACCTCAAGAAAGAATGGATTGGGTTTATGAAACAATTAAACTTATTTATTCTGATTTAATTGATTATCGTAGTGAATTAAGAACAAAGAAAAAAGCTAAATAAACATGGCACATATTTAGGACACTTTTTGTGTCCTTTTGTTTTACAATATAAATGGGTGATGAAGATGATTTGTCCACGATGTTTAAATGAAGATCCTCAATATTTTTATCAAATTCAAGATCGTTATTATTGTCGAAAATGTATTCATTATGGTCATCAGGAAACTTCTATTCAACTTACTTATCCTAACCAAAATGTTGATTATCATTTACAATATGAACTAACGAAAGAACAAAAACGCATTGCTTTTCAAATTTTAAAACGGTATCAAAAGAAAAAAGATACCGTTGTTAAATCAGTGACGGGGTCAGGCAAAACAGAGATGATTTATCCAGTTATTAAATATGCTTTAAATCAAGGACATAAAGTATGTTTTACAACACCACGAAAGGCCTTAACTCAAGAACTTGCAATGCGGATAGAAAAACAATTTACTGGCATTAAACCTGTGATTGTGTATGGGGGACATTCAAAGCAGGTGGATGGGCAGTTTATTATTTGTACAACGCATCAGTTATTTCGTTATCGTCATTGTTTTGATTTGTTAATCCTAGACGAATTTGATGCTTTTCCTTATGCTGGAAATAATGAATTACAAGCGATGTTAAAGACGAGCATAAAGGGACATTATGTTATGATGTCAGCAACGAATCAAGAAAGTGATCTTTTATTAAAACGACGCTATCATGGTCATGATTTACCAGTACCTAAGAGTATTGTTGTTCCTGATATTTTCAGTTATTTCATGATGATGAAGTTGTTAAAGCGATATCGAGCATCTAAAAAACCAGCATTGATCTTTGTACCAACAATCAAAGATATTAAACCTGTTGTCAAATTTTTAAAGGTTGTGGGATTTAAAGTCTATGGTGTATCCTCTCAAACTGAAAATATCAAGCATCATTTAGAATTATTAAAAGAGAATCTTTATGATGCATTAATTACGACCACAATTCTAGAAAGAGGGATGACAGTAAAAAATATACAGGTTATTGTTATGAAAGGTGCTCATCCAATTTATGATTGTCCAACATTGGTTCAAATAGCTGGCAGAGTGGGAAGGGTTGTTCCTTTTAATGAGGGTGAGGTTATCATATTAAGTTATTTTAAAACTAAGGAAATAAGACAATGTATCAAAGAAATAAAAGCACTCAATGCTTAATATGTAATCAAGATTTAAACCAAAGTGTAGACTTATTTCATCTAATATATCAACCACCAATATGTTGTGAGTGTTTGCATCAGTTTGTAATATGTGACTATCACGGGCACTTCCATCACTATCCATTAACAATCCTCTATCATTATAATGATTTCTTTAGACAACTATTATACCAATATAAAGGTTTGGGAGATATAGCATTAAAGTCAGTGTTTCTCTTACCGTTTGTTCATGATTTAAAAAGACACCATCGTTTAGTTGTTGTTCTTCCTAGTAGTAATCAAGATAATCAAAAACGAGGATTTGCTCCCAATGAAACCATAATGAAAGAAGCAGGCTTTCAAATTTTTAATGGTTTATACAAAACGTCCAATTACAAACAAACGAAGCAAAAAGATCGAAGTCAAATTAAAAAGGTGTTAAAGATGAAAAATGGACATTTGCTCAAAAATAAAAGAGTTATTATTTTTGATGATGTGATAACATCGGGACATACACTTCAAGCAGCCTTGTCCTTAGTTGAACAATATGATCCGCGTTCTATTGAAATTCTTATTCTTTCAAGTAAACAAATACCGCCACAAATTTCTAAATGATGATTCTTTTACTTAGTATTCGATTTTATTGCAGACCGGATTCGACACATAATGATATGATGATAATTTTGTCGATTGAAAAAACTCACTATTTTAGCCACTATCCAATATACTAGAAATGTACCAAGGAAAGGATGAATTTTGAATGCGTGGAAAAGTAAAATGGTTTAACGCCGAAAAAGGGTTTGGATTTATTGATCGTGGAGAAGGAAAGGATATATTTGTTCACTATAGTCAAATTGTACAAGATGGTTACAAGACATTGAATGAAGGTGAAGAAGTAGAATTTGAACTTTATCAAAGCGAACGTGGAATGCAAGCCAAACATGTTGTAAAAATCTAGGTATAACCTAGATTTTTTCATATAGATAAATAAAAATATCTTTTAATAAGATAGGCTAGGTGTTATAATGAACTAGACTTAATATGGAGGAGTATATATTTTTTATGGCAAGTAGAAAAGAAGAAATTAGAAAAGAATTAAAAAAGAAAAATGCCAAACAAGGACTTAATATCGAAGCTGAAAAAAATATTGTTGATTTACAAGATCAACAAGGTAGTGATATACATGTAGAAGATTTTAAGAATGAAGAGTTCAATGGCAAAGTGATTCCATTTTCAACAGAACCACAAAAAAACAAAAGAAGTTTAGTATCAAAAATCAAGGGTGTCTTTGATGATGAAAGAAAACAATTAAAAAGAATTGGCAAGATGGCAGATCAAATTATTGCTTTAGAAGGAAAATATGAAGCAATGAGTGATGAAGATTTAGCTAGTCAAACACAAATTTTTAAAGATAAACTAGCTGATGGGAGTACATTAGATGATATTTTAATTGATGTTTTTGCAGTTGCCAGAGAAGCAGCTTGGCGTCAATTAGGGTTAAAAGCATTTAAAGTGCAATTAATGGGTGGTATTGCTTTACATGATGGTGATATTGCTGAAATGAAAACTGGTGAAGGGAAAACATTAACTTCTATTTTCCCAGTTTACTTAAATGCTTTAACTGGTAAAGGTGTTCATGTTGTTACTGTCAATGATTATCTTGCTGAACGTGATGCAAGAAACAATGGTAAAGTATATGAATTTTTAGGTTTAACTGTAGGGTTAAATAAAAGAGAATTAACTCCAGAAGGAAAGAAAGCAGCACATGGTTGTGATATTACTTATACAACAAATGCTGAACTTGGATTTGATTACTTAAGAGATAATATGGTGACTTCATTAGAAGATAAAGTTTTAGTGAATGGTTTAAATTATGCTTTAATTGATGAGGTTGACTCAATCTTAATTGATGAATCAAGAACGCCACTTATTATTTCTGGTGGTCGTAAAAATACTGCTGCACTATATATTCAAGCAGACCGTTTTGTTAAATCATTAAAAGCAGATGAAGATTATGAAGTTGATGTGGAAACAAAAACAGTTGCTTTAACTCCAAGTGGTATTACAAAAGCAGAAAAAGGATTTAAAATTGATAATTTATATGATATTCAACATACTTCTCTTGTTCATCATATTAATCAAGCTCTAAAAGCAAACTATGCTATGCAAAGAGATGTTGAATATATGATAGCAACAGAAGACGGAACACGTGATATTAGAAATGCTAAGATCATGATTATTGATCAATTTACTGGACGTGTGATGCCAGGGCGTGCTTATTCTGATGGGTTACATCAAGCTATTGAAGCTAAAGAGGGTGTACCGATCAAAGAAGAAACAGAAACAAGAGCAACGATCACTTATCAAAATTTCTTCAGATTATTTAATAAATTAGCAGGGATGACAGGTACTGCTAAAACTGAAGAAGAAGAATTTATGATGATTTATAACATGCGTGTTATCGAAATTCCAACTAACAAACCAGTTATCCGTGATGACCGTACTGATAAAATTTATTCAACAAAAACAAATAAATTTAAAGCATTATGTGATGAAGTGGCTGCAAGACATGCTTATGGTCAACCAATTTTGATTGGTACTGTTTCAGTAGAAACATCTGAAGTACTATCAAAAATGTTAGATCGTCGTGGTATTAGACATAATACTTTAAATGCTAAAAACCATGCTAAAGAAGCTGAAATCATTGCTCGTGCTGGACAAATGGGTGCTGTAACTATTGCCACAAATATGGCTGGACGTGGTACCGATATTAAACTTGGAAAAGGTGTTCCTGAAATAGGTGGTTTAGCTGTTATTGGTTCTGAAAGACATGAATCACGTCGTATTGATAATCAGTTACGTGGACGTTCCGGACGTCAAGGAGATCCAGGATATTCAGTATTCTATGTATCATTTGATGATGAATTAATGCAAAGATTTGCGGGTGAAAGACTTCAATCATTTACTAAGTATTTAGATGATGATATGGCAATTGAAAATAAGATGGTCTCTAAAACAATTGAAAATGCTCAAAAACGTGTAGAAGGTCAAAACTTCGATGCTCGTAAACATATTCTTGAATATGATGATGTAATGAGACAACAACGTGAAATCATGTATAAAGAACGTGATGAAATTATGACAGCAGAAAGTTTAGATGATGTCATTAAAGGAATGTTCAATCAAGCTATTGAACAAGTTATTAAAAAATGCACAACACATGAAAAACATGATACTGTTGATGTTAAAGCTGTTGTTGATTATGTAGCCAAAAATTACATGTTATTATGTGAAGTAGAAGCAACTAATGAAGAAGCAATGACTAAAGATCCTGCTAAATTATTAGAATCATTAACTGAATTATGTTTTAATCAATATCAAATGAGATTAAATCAAGATCTTGAAAAAGATAAATTATTAAGATATGAAAGAAGTATTCTTTTAGGAGTCATTGATTATACATGGATTAATCATATTGATGCAATGACTAAACTTAGAAATGGTATTTATTTACGTGCTTATGCTCAAAAAGATCCACTTGCTGAATATACAGAAGAAGCTTTCTATATGTTTGAACAAATGACTTTATCTATTGCTGATGCTGTGAGTCAAAATATTGTTCACATGGGAATTAGACCTGGAAGCGAAGCTGAAAAAGATATTCCTCATTTAAAATTAGAGTTAACGTTTAATTAATGGAATTATATGAAATAAAAAATGGGCTTGATCAAGCCCATTTATTAATAAAAGAATTTTATATTTCAGCAAGAATTGAGGAAAAGCTTCGTGAAATAGATGGGTTAGAACATCAAACATTACAAGATGGTTTTTGGGATGATGCCAATCATGCAAAAAATATCTATGATCAATTAAATGGAATGAAAAAAATAACTGATGAATATACAAGACTAAATCAAATGTTATCATCATTAGATGAAACTTATATTTTAGTTAAAGAAACAGATGATCAGGAGTTTATGCAAGTATTAGAAAGTGATTATGAAGAATTTAAAAAAGCATTAGATGAATATGAAAAACTATTACTCTTATCTCATGAACATGATCATTTGAATGCGATTGTTGAAATTCACCCTGGAGCTGGAGGTACGGAAAGTCAAGATTGGGCAGAAATGCTATTTAGAATGTACCAAAGGTATTGTGATAAAAAAGATTATAAAATAGAAGTATTAGACTATCTAGATGGTGATGTAGCCGGAATTAAATCAGTTACTTTTTTAGTTAAAGGATACAATGCTTATGGTCATTTAAAAGCAGAAAAAGGGGTTCATCGTTTAGTGAGAATCTCACCATTTGATTCTTCTAAAAGACGACATACTTCTTTTGCATCAGTTGATGTCATTCCGGAATTTAATGATCAAGTTGAAATTGAAATTAGAAGCGAAGATATTCGAATTGATACTTATCGTGCTAGTGGTGCTGGAGGACAGCATATTAATAAAACTGATTCAGCAGTACGTATTACTCATTTACCAACAGGCATTGTTGTAACTTGTCAAAGTCAACGTAGTCAGATACAAAATAGAGAACAAGCTATGTTGATGTTAAAAAGTAAGTTGTATCAACTGATGTTAGAAAAACAAGCTAAAGAATTAAAAGAAATCCAAGGAGAACAAAAAGAGATTGCATGGGGATCACAAATTCGTTCCTATGTTTTACATCCTTATTCTTTAGTCAAGGATGTAAGAAGTCAATATGAATCTAATAATCCTAAGGATGTATTAGATGGTAACCTAGATCCTTTTATTTATGCTTATTTAAAATCTGAATTAAAGGAGGGAAAAGATGACTAACTTATCTGGTTTAAAAAAGACAATCTTTGAAACAGTTATGATTGTTTTAGGAAATTTGATTTTAGCTTTTGGAATTTGTGCCTTTATCACGCCTCATGGTATTATCATGGGAGGGGCAACTGGAATAGGGTTAATTGGTAAACATTTAACAGGGATTCCAATGTCAATGATTGTTTATGCTATTAACATCTTTATGTTTATTCTAGGCTATTTTTGTCTGGGGAAAAAATTTGCATTAGGAACAGCTTTGAGTACCATTATTTTCCCTACTTTTCTTACATTATTTGAAAATATTCCAGCAGTGAGTCAGATTACTCAAGACATGTTACTATCTGCAATTTATGCCGGTATTTTTATTGGTGGTGGTTTAGGATTAGTGATTAGAATGGGTGCGAGTACTGGAGGAATGGATATTCCTCCATTAGTTGTAAATAAAAAAACAGGGATTTCCGTTGCTGTTTTAATTAATGCATTTGATTGTGTGATTTTGGCTTGTCAAGTTCCCTTTTCTAGTGTTGAACAGATTTTATATGGAATCTTAGTCGTTTTGATTAATGCTATTGTGATGGATAAAATGATTATGTTAGGTGAATCAAAAGTTCAAGTGATTGTTATTTCACCTAAATGGCAAGAAATCAGACATGTTGTTTTTGATGATATTAATCGAGGATGTACATTATTAAATGTAACAACAGGATATATGCAAAAACAAAGCTATGCCGTCATGGCAGTTGTTAGTAAAAGAGAGTTACATACATTAATGGGATTGATTAGAGATGTTGATCCTGCGGCATTTATTATTAGTAATGAAACACATAGTGTACATGGTAGAGGATTTACCCTACCTAATATAGATTTATAAAAGGCTTTATTTTGAAGCCTTTTTGGCTATTCAAATAATTTAGGGGTCTACTTTAGGGGAATGAACTTCTAATAATTGACATTGAAAAACAACAGCTATGATCCTGGCTGTTTTTTTTATAGTTCGTTTATCGTTAATATTGTCTAGATACTATGAAAGGAACAATTTAATTGATTGCTTCTTTAAACTTATTTTCTATTGAATTATTAGGTTGCCCCCTAAATAATTTGGTTACCCGCCTTTTTTTGTAAACGTTGTTGATGCAATTTTTGTTTCTTTTTAAGGTTTAATATACGTCTTTGGTCTGCTTTTTTAGTTTCTTGTTCTTTTTTTTCTTTTTCAATTCTTTGGTTATATTCTTGAGCATATTTTTTTGCTGTTACAAATAAATCTTGAGGATTATCAGTAATATGACTGACTTTACTATCGTTATTTAAATCAATATATAATTCAACATAGCCACATTGAGGACAGTAACATGATTTTAATTCATGACTTGATTTTTTGTAATTTTTTTCTTTAATGATAAGATGTGGATAACTTAAAGTTACACCTTTATCTTGAATGTAACAGTTATCTTTTAAAATGTGTTGACAATGCGGACAAATTCGTTTCATATATGACCTTCCTATTCGTTTATAATTTATTATACCATGAAAAAACATAATTAATAGCATGAAATAACAACTATAAATGACAATTTATGCTATAATGTTTGAGGGAGTTGATAAAAAAATGATAAAACTTACACACGTAGTAAAAATTTATAAAACCGGTGTTAGAGCTATCAATGATCTTTCTCTAACAATTGAACCAGGTGAATTTGTATATGTTATCGGGACAACAGGTGCTGGAAAATCAACTTTTATTAAATTGCTTTATCGTGAAGAAAAAGCTACTTCAGGAACTGTAGAAGTGGTTGGGCGCGATGTCTCAAAAATTAGAAATAGTAAAGTTCCTTATTTTAGAAGAAATATTGGTGTTGTTTTCCAAAACTTTAGACTTTTACCTAGAAAAACAGTCTTTGAAAATGTAGCTTATGCTTTAGAGGTTATTGATACCCCTAAGATGGAAATTAGACGGCGAGTTCGTGCAACGTTAGAATTAGTAGGTTTAGAAGACAAAGTGAATGCTTTCCCACATGAATTATCAGGTGGACAACAACAACGTGTCGCTATTGCTAGAGCAATTGTGAATAAACCAAAAGTTTTGATTGCTGATGAACCTACAGGAAACTTGGATCCAGAAACATCAAAAGAAATTATTAGTTTATTAGAGAGAATTAATGAAGAACAAGGAACAACAGTTCTTGTTGTTACTCATGACCGTGAAATTGTTCAAGAACATAAAAAACGTACAATATTAATGGAAAATGGATGTGTAACAGCTGATACAACATTAGGAGGTTATGATTTAGCATGAAAGAATTAGTAAGTTGTATAAGAAATCTTCCTAAACATTTTAAGACAGCTTTTGTTAATTTATGGCGAAATGGTGTTATGTCTTTTTCATCTATTTTTGCTGTAACGATTACATTATTATTAATTGGGGTTATTAGTGTTTTAGCTATTAACGTACAAGGAATTTCTGAAAATATTCAAGAAGGTGTACGTATTTATGTTAAGTTAGATCGTTCTATTGATGAAAATGCAGAAAAAGCAGTAGGTGAAGAAATTAATAAAATTACTGGTGTTAAATCTTCTACATATTCATCTAAAGATCAAGAATTAACTAAACTTATTGAAAAACAAGGAAATGATGGAAAAGAATTATTTGAATCTTATCGTCAAGATAATCCTTTAGGTGCTGCATATGAAGTTGAAGTTAAAGATTCTCAAAAAATCGCAACGATTGCTAAAAAGATTGAAACAATTAATAATGTTAAATCTGTCAATTATGGTGGAGATTCAACAAAAAGTATGATTAGTACTTTACATACCATTCAAACAGGTGGTTCTGTTTTTGTTGTTGCCTTAATTGTTGTTGCTCTATTTATGATTTCTAATACAATTAAAATTACCATTACAGCACGTCGTACAGAAATAGGTATTATGAGAATGGTAGGAGCAAGTAACTGGTATATTCGTATTCCTTTTATGTTAGAAGGTATGCTTATTGGTATCTTTGGCGCTATTGTTCCTATTATTGTATTGATTTATGGATATAGTATGATTTATAACTATACGGGTGGTAGTTTGATGTCTACAATGTTAGTATTGAAAGCACCAATGCCATTTATTCGTAATTTCTCATTTGTACTTGTTGGTTTAGGTGCAGGTGTTGGATTAATCGGAAGTTTTGTTTCTATGAGACGTTTCTTAAAATTCTAATCATCTTCTTAAGAAGATGATTTTTTTATTTGTCATGATAAACAAATGTAGTATAATACCCATATATCTATTGAAAGGGGATTGGTTATGAATCGAAATAGATTGAAGGAATTTTTTAGTTTACCTAATTGGCTCAGTTATTTTAGAATTGTACTAATTCCTGTTTTTTTAAATTTATATTTAAATGGTCAAGGGAAATATGATCATATTGTAGCTGGTGTAATTTTGGTTATTTCTGGATTATCTGATTTTTTAGACGGACAGATTGCACGAAGATGTCATATGGTGACTGACTTTGGGAAAGTCATTGACCCTATTGCTGATAAATTAACACAATTTGCTGTCGCCATTGCATTATTATGGACATATCCACTTATTTGGATGTTATTGCTTATTATTGTCATTAAAGATGGTATGCTTGCTTTAGTAGGACTGTTTTTATTTAAAAATGGTACAAAGGTGAAAGGTGCATCATGGTGGGGAAAAGTGGCAACGGCTTACTTTTATTTTGTTGTCATTACATTAGTCTTTATTCCCTTACAAAATTCACCAGTATCTTCATTTTTAATCATTACAAGTACATTACTTATGCTTTTAGCGTTTGTTTTATATGCTAAAGAATTGTATGGTTTGTATCAGGAGAATAAAAAGAATGGATAATCGACAACTAAAGAAGGATTGTTATTTAGATTTGTTAGATGATGCGATTGTAGATGTTGAAGCTATTTATAATCAATTAAATAGACTTGCAGCTAATAATCAGACAATTGATGAAAAAGTCATTAAAAAAGATAAAATTAAAACGAAATATCAATTAGAGTTATCTCTTGCTTCTTTATGCATTTTACTTCGTAAAATGGCAGAAAATATGTTTATTCAATTACCAGCAGAAATAAGGAAAGATATGAATAGTATTATTCACTCTAATCGTTTTGAATTTGATGATCAAGATATTATTTATGTTTATTCACAAAAGGGTAAAGAAGAAGTTTCGTTAAAAGGACTATTATTATTTGCTAGAAGTGTCTTATAATGACACTTTTTTTGTTGGGTTAAATTTAAAATAAAAGAGGTGATTGAAATGAATATAAAGAAGAATACAGGAATAGTTTTAATATTATTGGGTATTGTTTTAACGATGGATAGAACTAATGATTTCAAAGGAATTGTGTCGATGATTGCGTATTATATGAAAGAATACTGGCCTTTTATTTTAACTTTTATTGGTATTTATTTATTAAGTGCACCAAAAAAATCAAAAAGGAAATAATCTTATGATTAATACATCAAATAAATTGAAAATAAGTGATAAAAATGATAATATGATGAAGAAAAAATGGAGGAATAAATTATGAAAAAAAGACCAATTGTGTTATGTATCTTAGATGGTTATGGATTATCATCAAGAGTAGAAGGAAATGCAGTTAAACTTGCTAATACACCAAATATAGATGATTTAATGGCGTTATATCCAACAACAACAATCCATGCAAGTGGAATGCCAGTAGGACTTCCTGATGGACAAATGGGAAACAGTGAAGTAGGACATTTAAATATCGGTGCAGGTAGAGTTGTTTATCAATCTTTAACTTTAATTAATAAAGCAATTCAAGAAAAAACTTTCTTTGAAAATGAAAAATTCTTAAAAGCGATTCAACATGCTAAAGATAATAATTCTAAGTTACATATTTGGGGATTATTATCAAATGGTGGGGTTCACTCATCAAATGAACATATCTATGGTTTATTACAATTAGCTAAAGAACAAGGTTTACAAAAAGTATATGTTCATGCTTTTCTAGATGGTAGAGATGTTGCTCCTGATAGTGGTATTGATTTTGTAAAAGAATTACAAGCTAAAATGGAAGAAATTGGCGTAGGTGAAATTGCTTCTATTTCAGGTAGATATTATGCAATGGACCGTGATAAGAGATTTGAACGTGTTGCTTTAGCTTATGATGCAATCGTATCTCATAAAGGTGAATCTTTTGAATGTCCAGTTCAATATGTAAAAGATTCATATGCTAAAGATACTTTAGATGAATTTGTTATTCCTGGTTATAATAAAAACGTAGATGGTACAGTAGATGATAATGATGCTGTCATCTTTGCTAACTTTAGACCAGATAGAGCTATTCAATTAGCAACAGTTCTTACAAATCCATCATTCTATGAAGCTTATACTCCAGAAAAACAAGTTAAAAATATTGAATTTGTTTGTATGATGAAATATGCTGATAGTGTTAATGGTGAAGTTGCTTTTGTATCACCAGAATTAACAAATACATTAGGAGATTATTTAGCTGAAAAAGGATTAAAACAATTACGTATTGCTGAAACTGAAAAATATGCTCATGTTACTTTCTTCTTTGATGGTGGAGTTGATAAAGAAATCGAAGGAGCAACTCGTGTGTTAGTTAATTCACCTAAGGTGGCAACATATGATTTACAACCAGAAATGTCTGCTTATGAAGTAAAAGACAAATTAATTGCTGAATTAGATAAAGATATTCATGATGTTGTAATTGTTAACTTTGCTAACTGTGATATGGTTGGACATACTGGTATTATTCCAGCAGCTATCAATGCAGTAAGTGTTGTTGATGAATGTGTTGGTGAAGTATATGAAAAAGTTCTTGAATTAGGTGGAACAATGTTAATTACTGCTGATCATGGTAATGCAGAAGAAGAATTAGATGAAGAAGGAAATCCATATACAGCACATACTACAAATGATGTACCATTAATTGTAACTAATTCTCATTTAGAATTAAAAGATGGTGGTAAATTAGGTGACTTAGCACCAACAATGTTACAATTATTAGGATTACCTATTCCAAGTGAAATGGACGGAGAATCATTAATTAAATAATGAAAAAGTTCATATTCATTACATGTTTATTGCTTATAATAAGTGGGTGTAGTCATACTACATCCACTCATACTATTGTACAGGATTCTTCTTTAAGTGGAATTCATGATATTTCTTATCAAGAACTTAATAAAAAAATGAAAGAAAAAGATACGTTTGTTTTATATATTGGTCGTCCTGATTGTCAGGATTGTCAAGAATTTAGTCCTATCATTGAACAATACCTTCAAAAACATCCTGGTGTATATCTTTATTATTTCAATACTAAAGCATATCGAGATCAGGCTAATCAGTCAAAAGAAGGTAAACAGTTTTATAATCAGTTAAGAAAGAAACTTGATTTTAGTTGGACACCAACATTAAAGTTTATTGTTAATGGAAAAAATGAAACAACTTATACTTATTTAGATGAAGAGTATTACTCGCTAGATTCAAATAAACAAAAACAAGAAAAAGAGAAATACAAACAACAATTTTATAAGTGGATGAATAAGATATTTATAGAAGGAGATTAATAATGAAACAATGTCCAAATTGTCATAAAGATATACCTGATGATGCCAAAGTATGCCCTTATTGCGGGATGCCTCAAAGAGGATATCAACCAATGAAACGTAGAAAATATAATAAAAATAGATCAAGAATTGCTTTGATGTTACTTGCATTCTTCTTTATTTTTTCACCACTTATTGCTTTTTCTTTTTTTATCGATAATGATCTTATTTCGTCATCATCTGATAATCAAAACGTGACAGTAGGAACTTATGAAGAAAAATTAAGAGATCCTGTTACCCATCGTTATGAATCACTAGCGGCATTTAAAAAACATGTAACCAATAGTAGTCAGTATATAAGTGTATTAGAAGATAAAGAAAGTCAATTAAAAACTCTTTATCCTCAAAATGAAATAGATAAAGATTATTTGTTTGATATTACTAAAGGCAATAATGTTTATGTATCTGCTAGTTATGAAATAAAGGATGGTCAAAACAAAATTATGATTGATTATAATTATGATTTAACAAACCAAAATGAGTGTGAAATCACTTATCAAGTCGATCATCTTACTTTAGATCAAATCAAACAATTTGATTTAGATTCTGTAAAAAAATTAGTTTATATTTTTGATCAAAATAAAAATTCAAAATTAATGGACAGAAGCCAAAAAGAATTTATTTCTCTATTAGATAAAAGTGATCTAACAAAACAAATTTCTCATTATGGATTAGGAAATGTTAAAGAATCAGGGAAAAAGTCTTGTTCATTTAGAATATTTAATCAAAATGATCAGTATCGTTTAAAATTTGGATACAAAACACAAATAAAATAAGTCATAGTAATGACTTATTTTTTTGTTGTGATATAATTTTGATAAATCTAAATAAGGAGATGTTTATGAAAAAAATATTATTTTGTGATATGGATGGAACAATTATTGAAAATAACTTGCCAATCCATCATCTGGATATAGAAATGATTCATGAATTAAGAAAACAGGGTTATTATTTTGCTTTTTGTACAGGAAGAAACTTAGAAGAGGCGAAAATAGCCAGTCATCATTTTGAATATGATTTTATGGTATTAAATAATGGGGCGATGATAGTTGATCAAGATGATCATGTTCTTTATCATAAACAAATTAAAAATCAAGATGCTAAAGAAATTCTTGATTACTGCATGATGCATTATCCACATTTGCAGTATTCATTTTACAATGGACAACAAACATTTAATTATTATCAAGGTAAAACTTATGTTCATAATCTTCAAGGAACAGTTGAAACAAAAGAATATCAATTCATTAATGAGTTAAATAAAATGAAAGATGATTTCGATATTTTTTGTGCTTTTAATCCAGATGAAACAACAAATGATATTTTAGAAATTCAAGATTATATCAGTCGAAATTATCAAGATATTCAAGGAACACAAAATGTCATTTATTTAGATGTGACTGTTGCTCATTGCAGTAAAGGTACTGGAATACAGGCACTATGTCAAATTTTAAATGAGGAATTACAAACATATTGTATCGGGGACTCATTTAATGACCAAAGTATGTTTAAAGTAGCTGATTATGCTTATACTTTTAATCGAGTAACAGATGAGATAAAAAAAGAAACGGACAAACAAGTAGATTATGTTTATGAAGTTATTCAAGATATGTTGAAATAGGGGGATGAAATATGAGTTGGCAAGATAAATTAAGAGCAGTTGAGCCATATGTTGCAGGGGAGCAACCAAAAATTGTAAATATGATAAAGTTGAATACGAATGAAAATCCGTATGGACCAACACCAAAAATAAAAGAGGTATTAAACCAATTAGACATAGATAAATTAAAATTATATCCTAATAGTGATGCGGATGATTTAAAAAGTGCATTAGCAAAATATCATGGATTAAATGAAGATGAGGTTTTTTTAGGAAATGGATCAGATGAAGTATTAGCTTTGACTTTTTTAACTTTTTTTAATGGTAAAGATCCCATTTTATTTCCTAATATTACTTACTCATTTTATCCAGTATATTGTGATCTTTATCAAATGTCATATAAAGAATTAGCTTTGAATGAAGATTTCACAATGAACATTCAAGATTTTATGCAACCTAATTCAGGGATTATTTTTCCCAATCCAAATGCACCAACTGGTTTATTAGTAGATTTAGATTTTATTGAAACTATATTAAAGAATAATAAAGAGAGTATCGTTGTTGTAGATGAAGCCTATATTGATTTTGGTGGTGTAAGTTGTGTACCACTTATTCATCAATATGATAACTTAGTTGTTATTCAGACCTTTTCTAAATCTCGTTCACTGGCAGGAAGCCGTATAGGGGTGGCTTTAGGAAACAAAGAAGCAATTTCTCATTTATATGATGTGAAAAATTCATTTAATTCTTATCCAGTAGATTATGTAACACAGCAGGTTGCCTTAGCGAGTGTGTTAGATAGCCAAGATATGAAAGAAAAATGTAAAAAAGTAATAAATACACGTGAAAGAACAAAAGCTGCTTTGAAGGAACTAGGATTTATTGTTCCTGATAGTTATTCAAACTTTGTTTTTGTTAAACATCCAGAAGTCGATGGGAAAACATTGTTTTTAGCTTTAAGAAAAGAAGGAATCATTGTTCGTCATTGGGATAAAGAAAATATTAATCAGTATCTACGTATTACAATTGGAACAGATGAACAAATGGATCGTTTACTTGCATTTTTAAAAGATTACTTAAAAAGATAAATTCAGACTGAATTTATCTTTTTATATATTTCATTTGGAGTTGTCTTTGAAAAACAAAATGTTGAGAAGTAGATAACTGATCATTATATTGATAATCATCAATAATGATTGTTTTAATTTGTTCAACATCTCTAACTTGATGACGAATGAGATAATCAAGCATTTGACCTCTTGCTTTTTTTAAGTATGTTGCTCGTCTTTTGATTGTATCACCAGAAACTTCTTGAAAGTCGATAGTGATCATACGAGGATGTTCAATCATCTTTTCATATTCTTTGGTACTTAATGAAATAATCATATCTTCATCTTTAAGATAATGTTGGATATCTTGATGCCAATAGTCATATAAATTAATATGATGGGGATGATGAGAGATTTCTAAACGATGCTTTTCTATTTGATCTTGTGGTCTTAATAAGCCATAAACTGGAGAATTAATGAGAAGATGATGATTAAGATATTGGATTTGTTGATTATTATATTGATCAAGATGTAATTGTTTATATACTAAACCATCAAATAAATTTAATGCAGCATAAGACTTCTCTTCTTTTAAATCTTTGTATAATTGTTTGCTTTGTTGAAATGATATTTTTAATAAATCGTGTAATTGTGTTTCATTCATACTTTTTAAAATAGATAATAATTTTTGGCTTTTATCGTTAAAAATAGGAATTTGTTTATTTAACGGATGTTGTTGTACTTTTAATTTTTTTGCGTCTGCAATTATTATTTTCATTGAAATCACCATTTCCATTATATCTTATCTTTTTAAATTATGATATACTTAATCCGGTGATAAAAATGAGTACAACAATAATAGATAAAATTCTTATACATATGTTAGATATGGAACATAGTCAAGTCATTTATTCAGATACCTATATTGATTTAGTTGAAGGAACAACTGAATACTATGATAAAAAATTAGAAAAATGTTTAACAAATACAACAATTAAACAATTAGTAGTCGGAAATGAACATCATTTATTACAGGCTGCAAGAAACATGATTATTGATGATGAACAATTTATGGCAGAATCTAGAAAGATTGCTCAAGATTTGTTTATGGTATGTAAAAATGTGGAAGAAATGCCTAATTCAAATTTAATGTTTATTGAATGTAAAGTTGATGGTGAAAAAATGATTATTATCATTAAACTTAACTATAAAGTTACACCAGTGAGTGTTATTGAAGAGGTTGATGGTAAGCAAATGATCAAATTTGTTAATAGACAATTATTGCCACCCAAAACAACAAATGTGGATGAAGCAATTTTAATTAATGTTGATCAAAGCACTGTATCTATGATAGAAAAAAGATTTCAAATAGATGGCAAACCTGGTTATTATTTAAATGAACAGTATATTAAGGGAGAACCTTTATTATCTGATAAACAAAAATTAAGTATCGTTAATAAAGTTGTTAAAAAGGTAGATAGTGAATATAACGTATTTGAAGGTGATCCGGTTGCATTAGTAAAAAAAGAGATGATTGATTTAGTTATGGATCATCAACCTATTAAACCTTTAGCGTTAGCTAAAAAAGTTATGGGTGATGACTATAATGCTAGTGAAGAAGTAGAAACGATTATGAAAGATTTAGGTATTCAAGAAGAAGATGAAATCGTTAATGTTCCTATTTCTATGGATCGTATGTCTCGTTGTAAATTAGTATTAGATAATGATCGTGTCGTTGAACTTAATGTAGAAGATTATTTAAATCATGAAAATATTGTAACTGAAACTGATATGACAGGAACAACAACGATTACATTAAATAATATTCGTGATATTAAAATAAAATAGTAACCAGAAAATGGTTACTATAAGATAATATATCGATTAATTGCAAGATAGTAAACAATGGCTTGAATATTAGCTTGAGGGAAAACTCGAGCTAATATTTTTTTATAATAATTCATTTGTTGAACATGTAATGATTTTAAAGTTTGTTCATCGCAGTTTTGACTCACGCGATCAGTCTTATAATCAATAATATAGATATTGTTATTGTGAACACAAATAACATCAAATATACCATGAATAATTTGTCCATTTTCATCTTTCATTGAAAAAGCTTTTTCTTTATAAAGATGGTCACTTTGATTCATAAGTTGGTAAACATCACTACAAATAAAATCATGAATATGATCTTTATATTGTTCAATAAGTTGGCAAGTTTGTTCATCAAACTCATCTCGTTGATATATTTGGTTGAGTTCTTGATCAAGATTATTGATATTTAAAGGTAATAATTCTAAAACACGGTGAATAATTGTTCCTCGATCTGTTGCCTTGAAAGAAGAAGTTTCTTCATTTCTTTCAGGATAAATGCGATTGCCGTCATCAATAATTTGGGTAACAGCACAGGTTTTATCTAACTCATTTTGATTATGATAAACAAATTCACAGTTATTTTCATAAATCACTTGATGATGTGATAGAACTTGTTGATGAGGGTAAATATATTCATCAATTGTACGGCAATCAATGATTGAAGTATGAAATTTTGCGTGACGTGTATTCATCGCAACTTGTGTTTCTTGATAAAGATTTATTTTTGAAGCATTATGCATGACTTCATCTAAAGGATAAGCGTTTTTAATTTTATCATCAAAAAGAGAGAGGTCCATACATTGATGAATGAAATCAGGATGGCGCATAATGGCTAACATAACCCAATTTAGCATTTGATCTGACTTTCTAAGATGTGCTGGTAATAAATGCTTAGAAGCATCTAGAGCATAATCAATAATCTGATTTTGCCATTTTTCAATCATATGAATGTCTTTTAAACCACCAGTAAGAATCAATTTTTGGGAAGCACGAGTTAATGCTACATAAAGAATACGCATTTCCTCATTAATTGTTTCATTATCTAATGTTGTTTGAAAGATGCCTTTTAATGGATGACGATATTCTGTTAAAACATTTTCAAAGTCATGTAATTGTAATGTTTTGTGTGGTTTTAAAATAAGACCAAGACTTTTATCTTGAATTAAATTAGCTTTACTATCAGAAAAGTTAAATTGGTGATTAAGCTGATTGACAATGACAATAGGAAATTCTAATCCTTTTGATTGATGAATGGTCATAAAAGTTACAGCCTGATCATCCTGTGAAATTGTTGCTGGTTTGTAATCAATATTAAGAGTTATCGTTTGATTGATTTTTTGAACAATTTGATAAAGTGATAATTGCTGATCAGCTTTGAGCATTTCAACTAATAATTCAATGTTTGCTAATCGTTGTTTACCATTATATAAAGAACTAACAAAAATAGAATAGTTACTGTCATCTAAGAACTTTTGTAATACTTTATGCGTTGGTTGTTGTTTTGCATAATCTAATAAAGAGTGGAAATAGTTTAAAAACTGAATTACAGTTTCATCTTGTGATTCAAGAAGAGATTCATACATTGATTTTTTTTCTTGAATATGTTGATAAAGAAAATCTTCATCAAAATGACTAAAAGCATAATTTCCTTTAAGTAATGATATAAAAGCAATATCATCTAAAGGATTATCAAGGGCTTTTAAGAAATGAACACAATCAATGATTTCGTTACTTTCAAAGAACCCTTTGGTAAGGACAATTAAATTAGGAACCCCTTTAGCGTCAAATACTTTTTTATAAGTAATGAAGTTTGCGACATTTCTCATTAATACAACAATATCTTGATATTGAGCTGGTCTTTTTTCATTAAAGAAATCTAATTCAAGATGACCAACCATATCATGTATCTTTTTAGCAATCATCTTTGCTTCATATTCAATCATATCCACTTTTTCTTCAGGTTTTAATACTAACATAATATCTGTATCAAACCTTTTTTCATGATCAAGACGAGTAAGGGCTTGATTGAGTTTTTCATCACTATCACATTTTTCTTTTCTTAAAAAGTCATAATTTAATTTAGCGTGAGGATCATGATCATATTCTAATCCACCATAACGGGTATCCATAATTGCGTTAAAAATATAATTGATGCTATCTAAAACGATTTTGTTGGAACGATAATTGAATTTTAAATCTATTCTTTGATTGTTGTCACTTACACCATAATTCATGTATTTTTCATTAAAAATATCAAGATCTGCTTTTCTAAAACGATAGATAGACTGTTTCATATCCCCAACCATAAAACGATTAATTTCTGGCAAATGACAACGAGAAATTAAAAGAATCAGGTTTTCTTGAATTTCATTAGTATCTTGATATTCATCAATCATGATTTCATTAAATTGTTGGTAAAGAGTTTCACTTACACCATTATCTTCACTTAATAATTGAAGAGTGTATTGTTCAAGATCATTAAAATCTAAATAAGATAAAGACTTTTTATAATTTTGATAGGTTTCTTGGAATTGTTTTAAATAGTCTAGATAGATATCTAGATGTTTTAAAGTGAGACTTAATACTTCACTTAATTCTTCAATAGAAGCAGGCATACATTTTTCATAAGCACTTGAAAAAGTTGTTTTAGCTTTAGAAAGTAACGATTTATAAGTTTCTTTAATATGATCATCAACATCTTTAAATACAGCATTACGATGTCTATCCACTTTAACATTGATATTAAAGTCATCATCTTGTTCAAGTTTATTTTTAATTGAATCATAATATTGTTGTAATACATCATGAACAGATGGTAATTTATTTGTTGCTTCTTGATAAAAACCAAGACCATAGGTCTGACAAAAATCTTCTAGTTGTAAGTAGTATTGGTATCCTTCTTGATAAGCATTATTTAAGATATCATAGAGGGGCTGTTTAAAGGGAGTATCATCAATTGTTTGATGATGAATAACTTGATCATATAACTTATCTTTTACTTGGCTTAAATATTGGTCAAAGTGATAAATATTATGAGATAGATTATCAAGTTTAAAGATGATTTCTTTAAATTCATCAAAACGATATCCAGCAAAGTTTTCTTGATAAAATTGTTTAAATTGTGGCTCTTGGACCCATTGATCTAAACATTGATTAAGAATCTTTTCTTTAATAAGAGTAGGATTTTCAAGAATGTCAAACTGTACGTCAAGATGAATCGTATAGCCATATTGACTTAACAAATCACTACAAAATGAATGAAAGTTAGTAATATAAGCATCATTTAATAGCGTTTTTTGTTTTTCTAAGTGCTTTTTTAATTTTTCATCATCAACAACTTGAATTCTTTGATCTAAACTTTCTATTAATCTTTGTTTCATTTCTAAGGCAGCAGCCTTAGTAAAGGTTAAAACAAGTAAAGAATCAACATTGAAATGATCATCTTCGATTAAAGACATCATCCGATTGACTAATATTTTTGTTTTACCAGAACCAGCAGGTGCCGAAACAAGTATCGAACTGCCACGACTATAAACAGCTAAATTCTGTTCATCATTTAAACTTTTATCTTTCTTCATTGTTTTCTCCTTGTTCAATCATGTGGTTTTCATTATAAAATATATCATAATTACATAATGGACGATAATGACAAAAACGACATGGATTAATATGTTGATCTATTGCGGGTTGGTCACTTCTTGTTGGATAAATGGAAATATCACCGGATATCATTTGATCATATAAATCTTGAATATGTTTTGCAATATCACGCAATATATCACTTAAATCTTCTTGAGATATGAGTTTTGCATTTTGATAAGGACTGCCATCTTTTTTTAGTTTAACTTTAATAATATCACTTTCATTATCCATATCACGATCAATATCTTGATAAATTTCATTTAAACAATAACCGTCCATTTGATAGAGTTTAAAGAAATTCTCTGGTTTTTCTTTCTCTAAAATAGAAAGTTCACTTTTTAGAATTCTTTTTTTAGTATTGAAATATAAAACAGCTCCCTTATCATATTGTTTATTTTTAGATAAAATATCTAAATAAATAAGCATTTGCATATTAAATCCTAATTTAGCCAATTCTAAGTTTAATTCTTTATTAGATGATTTATAATCAATAACTTTAATATAATTTTGATAAAAATCAACACGATCTATAAATCCCTTTAATTCAATATCATCTATTTTTTCATAAACTTTTTGTTCACAAGTTTGTAAAGAAAATAAACCTCTAGCCATTTGTTTATTCAAAACAATAATTGTATTATACAAATCATCTTCAATTAATTGTAAGATAAACTGATTTTGAGGAAGTTTATACTTTGGTAATTCGTGATCATGAAGATATTCATGAATAGTACGTGAGATATCTGTTTTTAGATTTGAAAAATCAACAGCTTGATTATCATTAAAGTAATGATGATTCTTTTCTAAAACGTAGTGTACAAGAGTTCCAATTTCATTACTTTGAATAGAAGAATCAACAAATGGATCAACCTTTAAAATATATTGAACATAATATTTGTAAGGACACTGATTGTAAACTTCTAGTTTACTGGCTGATAATGGATTAGGATTAATATGAGTCAGTAATGGGTTGACTTGATGATGATTTTGTTTATAGAAAAGTAACTGTTGGTTTAAGGTAACCATTTGCTTATCTTCTTCACCTAGTAAATAATAGTCTTGTTTTAAAGCTGGATGAAGAAGTTGATGTTTTTTGAATGTTCTTACTGATAACAATTTTTTTACTTTTTTAATAAGTGATGAAACAACAAGATCATTTCCTGTTAAATCACGTAAGGCATAACTTAAAATGATTCGTTGATGGTGATTTGAAAACAAGTGTTGTAAAGCACATTGTTGGTGATGAAGTTGATCATAAGTTGTAGGGTAATTTAAAGCTGAAGCTTCATGATTTAATAATAATTCAGTATTTTTAAATTCTTGAGGAACAATCGTTTCATTAAGACCAAGACAATAGATATATTGGACATTTAAGAGTTCACTATAAGGTTGTTGATAATTTAAAATATAAAGACTATCTATTTTTTCTTTATGATAAGCCGTTTGTAAAGAGAATAATTCTTTTAATAAATTTAAATATTCATTTAAAGTGATATCATCTTCATTAGTTAAATCTAATTTTGTGATTAAAGTGATGACATCTTCAGTATGAATAAAATGATTCTGAATAAATTCTATGAGTTGTTTAGAAAGCTTACAAACGGTATGAGCGTTTATACAAAGCAAATCTTGTTTTAAATGGATGTAGTTTTCATCATTGATAAAACCTTGGGTATACTGTATCTTTTTTATTCTGGCTATGTATTGGATATCTTGGAAAGAAGATAAATACATAGAACTGATGGCGTCAAGTAGATATTGCTCATCATGATTGATTAAATAATTTAAGAGCATTAAAACCACTTGAAAAGGACGATTTTCTACTTTTTCTTTTTGATTATAGGCAAAGTGAAAACGATCAAGAATGAGTGTTAAATGTTCGTAATAATCATCATTAGGAATATAAATTGCAAAGTCACTTAAATGATGATGAGAAAGTAATTGATTGATATCAAAGACGACTTGTTTAACTTCTTCTTGAATAGAAGAAGCACATAAAATTTCATAAGGATTCGCTAATTCTTTTTTTATTTGTAAAGAATCAAATAAGTGATTAACTAAATATGATGTATAATCTTCACCTTGATGACCTACAGTATCATCATAGATAAAAACATGACCATAGTTATCTAGTTTATTGATGATTTGTAAAGCTTTAGGATAAGAAAAATTTCTAGTTAGAAAGTAGTAATAATGATGACATGATGAGTCAATCAATGATGTAATAAAATCATGTTCTAAAAAGTGAACTTGATCAAATTGATGATATAAATGAAATAATGTTTTAATTTTATTTTTTGATAAATCAGGTAGGTTTTCGTTTGTTTCTTGAATATTGTATAAATAAAAATTGGTAAAGACGTTAAGAATTTGTTTTGCAGTTAAAACTTGATTTTGACTATGATGAAATAAAGAAGAAGGATCTTCTTTATTAAGTTTCATGATTTCTAAAATATTATCAAGATTACTTTTTTTATGAAAAGTTTGATGATATTGTTCAAGAATGATATTGAAAAACTGTTGAATTGTTATAACTTCAATATTAAAAAGAGCATCCGTTTTCTTTAGAAATATTTCTTCTATGTATTTTTGATCATCAACAATGACATAGTGAAGTTCAAAAGGATGTTCTTGACTACTTGTGATGCAATCATCAATAATTTGATTGATCATACTTGAATAATGATTTGATTGATATGTATACATAAGGTCACCTCGATTATATTTTATCATAGATAGGGTTTAATAATGATAGAAAAGAGATAATGAAAGGATAAAAAGAGGCTTTCAAATAAAAAAGGCGTGAACACGCCTTAAATTTTTTCTATTTCATTAAGCCATATTTGAACACTTGCATCACTAGGCATACGCCAATCTCCACGAGGAGAAAGGGCAACAGATCCTACTTTAGGTCCATCAGGAATACAGCTACGTTTGAATTGTTGAGTGAAAAAGCGCCAATAGAATAAACGTAACCATTTTTTAATGGTCTCTTTATCATACTTATCTTTAAACGCAAGTTTTGTTTTACGATAAAGTTTTTTAGGTTCATCACCAAAACGGACCATATGATAAATAAAGAAATCATGTAGTTCATAAGGACCCACTATATCTTCAGTTTTTTGTACAATCTTGTCATCTTCTTGCGGTAATAATTCAGGCGATACGGGTGTATCTAAAACATCTTGAAGAATTTTTTCTAAAGGTTGTCCTTTATAAAGAGAAGAGACATAATCTACAAGATAACGAACTAAAGTCTTAGGAACGGAAACATTAACAGCATACATGGACATATGATCACCATTATAAGTAGACCAACCTAAAGCGACTTCGCTTAAATCCCCAGTTCCAATAACTAAGCCACCGATTTGATTGGCTTTGTTCATTAAAATTTCTGTTCTTTCTCTTGCTTGAACATTTTCATAAGTGACATCATGAACATTTTCATCTTGATGAATATTCTTGAATTGTAATTTGACAACTTCAGCAATATTCACAGTTTCACTTGTTACACCTAATTCTTCCATCAAGCCTAAAGCATTATTCTTGGTTCTTGAAGTTGTTCCAAAACAAGGCATGGTAATGGCATAAATATTCTTTTTATCATAACCTAATTTTTCAAAAGCCATAACACAAACAAGTAAAGCCAAAGTTGAATCTAAGCCACCAGAAATACCAATAACAACTTTACTAATATGAGTTGCTTTTAATCTTTGCATGAGACCTCGTGTTTGTATTTCAAAGACTTCTTTACATCTTTGTTCTCTCAATTTTAAATCATGAGGAACAAATGGATGAGGATCATAATATTTATTAAGTTGTAAATCGACAGGTTCTAAATCAAAATATAAATGATCATATTCATATGATGATTTAAAAGTATTCATTTTTCTTCTTTCGCTGCATAGTTTACCTAAATCAATATCACCATAAATGATAGATTCATCAAAACCTTGACTCTCATTTAAAATACTTCCGTTTTCAACAATCATATGATGACCACTAAAAACAACATCAGTTGTACTTTCACCAGAACCAGCATTAGTATAAACATAACCACAAATGAGTTTAGCTGATTGAACACTGACAAGCTGACGACGATAATCTTTTTTAGTTGTGAGTTCATTACTTGCAGAAGGATTTAAAATGAGGGTTGCCCCATTTAGCGCTAACTGTTGACTTGGTGCGTCAGGTAACCATAAATCTTCACATATTTCTATCCCTAAAGAAAGTTCAGAAATTTGATTACAATCTAAAACAACCTTACGACCAAATAAAACAGGTTGATTAAATAATTCAATTTCTAAATTATCTTCAAAACATGGTTCAAAACGTCTTCCTTCATAAAATTCTTGATAATTAGGAATGTGTGTTTTAGGAACTAATGCCAGTAATTGACCATTATTGATGATAGCCGCAACATTATATAAACTATTTTGATAAAAGAATGGTAAACCAACTACCACAATCTGTTGGTAACCTTGAGTATATTTAACGATTTCTTCTAACTGATTTAAACATTCATTTAATAAACGATTTTGTAAAAATAAATCTTCAATTGTATATCCTGATAAACATAATTCAGGGAAAACAACAATTTTAGCGTTTTCTTGACGTGTGATATCAATACGTTTTTTTATTTCTTGACTATTATAGATAACATCTGCAATTCTTGTTTCAAAAGAAGCACAGGCTACTCTTATATATCCATCTAACATAATAAACCTCCATTTTTCTCTATTATACCAATAATTACTTGATTTTAAAGATGAAATCAAAAAAATACATGCTAGAATAAGGAGGAAGGGAACGTGAAAAGGAGGTAAGTTATGAATATTGTTATGATTAATGGGAGTGCCAGAAAAGGAAATACTTTAACAGCCATCAATGTTTTTAAAAAAGGATTAGCCAACTGTCATGAAATAGATATAATCAATCCTGATCAATTAAATATTGCTCCATGTAAGGGATGTGGAGCATGTCAGTGCCATCAAGGATGTGTTGATCAAGATGATACAAATTCAACAATTAATAAAATTGTAGCAGCTGATATGATTGTATTTGCTTCACCAGTTTACTGGTGGGGGATATCAGCTCAGTTAAAACTTATTATTGATAAATGTTATTGTCGCGGTTTACAGCTTAAAGGAAAAAAAGTAGGTGTGATTATTGTAGGAGGTTCACCCACTGATAACATCCAATATCAACTCATTAAACAACAATTTCAATGTATGGCGCAATATTTATCATGGAATGTGTTGTTTCATCAATCATACTTTGCAAATAGTCGAGATGATTTATCAAATAATAAACAAGCACTTAGTGAATTAGAAAAATTAGGACAACAACTTGACTAACTATGCCAGTTAGTCTTTTTTAAGGAGATGTATATGTATCATTTATCTTTGTATTTTGATGAAAAAACAACCAAACAATTACAAACATATCAAATTCATTTATCACAATCATTAAAACCTACGGTTCATCTAACTTTAATACGTTTTGATAGTCATCATCTTGATTGGATAATCCAAGAATTAGATAATTTATTAAAGGAATATCGTATTTTTGAACTATATTTTGTTTCTTTGGGTTCTTTACAAGCAAAGCATCTTTTTATTCAACCAGTTTATCATGCTTCACTCCATGATTTAATGAAAAAAATAGATTTGATTATCAAATGTGACCCATCCGTTCATCTTTCTTCTTATTATCAATTTTTAAATTGGTTACCACATGTAACCATTGCCAGAAACCAAAATAGACAACAAATAACACAAAACTTTTCTTTATTAAACCAACAATTTAAACCATTCAAAGGAAAAGTAACCCAAATACGGTTGACGCATTTACAACCTTATCAAGAAATAAAAGTCTGGAATTTACGATAATGAGCATATGATTATACAAATCTTTGTAGATTTGTATAATAAATTCAAGGAGGAAGAAAATGAAACCTATTTTATATGCATTGTTAGGAACAATGTTTACATTTATGTGTACAACAATAGGAAGTGCTTTGGTTTATCTCTTTAAAGGAGAAGTCAAACTATCTTATCAACAACTATTTTTAGGCTTTGCAGCAGGAGTGATGATTGCGGCTTCGGTGTGGTCGTTGCTTATTCCTTCAAAAGACATGGCTCAATCTTTAGGTCAAATAGAATGGCTAGTTTTAAGTGGGGGCTTTATTACAGGAGCAATATTTTTATTATTGTTAGATCATATTATACCTCATCAACATTTAGGGGAAGATCAACCAGAAGGACTTCATGCGATGCTTGGTAAAAATACAATGCTTGTTTTAGCCGTCACGCTTCATAATATTCCTGAAGGAATGGCAGTAGGACTTACTTTTGCGATTGCTTGTCAAACTGGATCTATTTCACTGGCTTCGGCATTAGCGTTAGCTTTAGGAATAGGGTTGCAGAATTTACCAGAAGGGGCTGCTATTTCATTACCTTTAAAACAAGAAGGAATGTCTAATCATAAAGCATTTATAATGGGAAGTTTATCTGGAATTGTAGAACCGATTGCGGGAACTTTAACAGCCATGTCAATTCAACTGATGCAAACGGTTTTACCATTTTTATTATCATTTGCTGCAGGAGCAATGATGTATGTGGTAGTTGAAGAATTAATTCCTGAAGCTCAACTTGGAAAACATAGTCATATAGGGACTTTTGGTGTTTTAAGTGGTTTTGTTATTATGATGTTAATGGATATATTTTTATCATAAGGAAGATTGCAATTATTTTATGATTTGTTATAATAGGTCCGTTATGGATGGGAGGATATTATGACTGATTTTCAAAAGTTGCATACGGCGGCAATAGGTAAATATGAAATGTGTAAAAATGATCCATTTCGCTTTTTTATGAGAAGTATTGTAGCTGGATTATATTTGGGACTAGCAACAATTCTATCTTATACGTTAGCTGTTTTATTAATTGAGCATCATGTTATTGTAGCAAAGATTGCTTTTGCAGGTGCTTTTGGAATTGGGTTAGTTATTATTGTTTTATTAGGATCGGAATTATTTACAGGAAACTGTTTTACTTCGATGTTTTCTGTATATCATGGAGATTTAAAATTTGTTGATATTATTCCTATGTGGATTATTTGCTATGTGGGTAACTTTGTCGGTATTGCTTTAGTTTGTTTTTTATTTATTAAAAGTGGTGTCAATCATGATGCTATGAATCAATATCTTGCTAATGTGGTAAGTGGTAAATTAAATTTTGATTGGTTACAATTATTAATTAAAGGTATTCTTTGTAATTTTATTGTTTGTGCAGCAGCTTTTGTTGGAATGAAATTAAAAGAAGAAATCGCTAAAACAATTATTATGATGATTATTGTTATGACATTTGTTTTACCGGGATTTGAACATAGTATTGCAAATATGGGAACATTTTCAATGGCATTTACAGCACTAGGAACAAGTATTTCTTGGGCAGGTGTTTGGTTACATATGGTATTATCTACTTTAGGTAATATTATTGGGGGAAGTATCATGTTAGCTTTACCAATTTATTTAATGAATAGACCTGAAAAATAAAAATGACTGTTTACAGTTTGATGTAAACAGTCATTTATTTTATAATCATGGATTCAACGGTATGATTATATTGAGAGGATTGGTAATCTGTATAGAGATAATATCTTAAATAAACGGTTATTAAGAAAAATAAAGTTATCAAAATAAATGCTAAAAACTTTTTAATATTTACTTTTTTTATTATATAAGCACTATCAATTGACTCATAATAAGATATGACAATATCCAGAGGCTTTCCAAAATGAGAAACTAATTCTTGATAATTCAAATCTTGATATTCTTGTATTTGTCTTTTCAGTGCTTTAAGGAAAAGGGCTTCTTTTCTTCCATATAAGGGAAATAATTTTTTTACTTCTCGGTAATATTTTTTACTATCTTTCATATAAATACCTTCTTCCTTTATAGAGGAGTAACTTTCAATAATAGATATATTTGATATAGAACAAGAATAATCATAAGGATAACTAAAACAAAAGAACCTATTTTTATATAATGTTGAATATTAATTTGTTGAAGAAGATAATCTGGGTCTACTGTTTTATAGTATGAAACAATAATGTCAACTGGGTTACCGAATTCACTTACCAATTCATTGTATGTATAATTATCATATTCGTTAATTTGTTCCTTAAGGTGATTTAAATAAATCATTTCTCTTTTACCGTTTAAAGGGAATGTTTTTTTAATATCACGAAAATATCTTTCATTATCTTTCATAATGTTTAGTACCATGAACTATTAAATCAATATTTTGAACTAAAGAATCATACTCTGCCGTAATTGATTTTAAATAGTCTTTTCCTTTTTCTTCAAGATGATAATATACACGTGCTTTATTTCCGACTAAAACAGTGTTGCTGGAAATATATTCTTCTTCTAACAATTTATAAATAATGGGATACATTGTTCCATGTTTAGGAACAATCGTTTCGTGGGTTCTAGAAGAAATTTCTTTTATAATTTCATAAGCATATTTATCTTTTTCCTTTAGCACACTTAATAATAGAAGATCTAATTTAAATAGAAAATTAGTATTTTTAGCCATTTTTGTTGCTCCTAATTAGTTTATTTCATTATTTATTATACTTAACACAGTTTAAATAAACAATAGGTCGAAAAAAATACTATATTTATTGACATATATAATGCTAATGGTACAATATAGATAAAGAAGGTACCTTTTTAAAATAGGGAGGATTGATTATGGGAAAATCAAAATTAATTAAAATTTCGGTTACATTTTTATGTTTGTTTTTATTTAATTGTTTTACAACAAATGAAGTTTACGCATTTGGAAATGAAAAGATAGACACGTATTCTGTAGAAACATATACTCGCAATGTAACCATTGGGTTAGGTATTTATGGAAGTGTTGATGCACAAGTAGATATTAGACATAATATTACTACAGGAAAAAGCTATGTTTTATCTGTTAAGCATGAAGATAAATATTCTTATAAATATAAACTTAATATTTCAACAATATCAGTAACAACTAACCCTAAAGTTGGTAGTTATTTTTCTGGATCTATCAGACTATCTGTGATATTGAAATATAAAGTATCAGGTAATGTACATACAGAGACAAGATATATTCAATTATAAAAGAGGAGATGATAACAATGTGTAAGACGAAAAAATTTTTAATTATTATAATAATGCTTATATTTTGTGTGAATAGTCAAAGTGTTTTTGCTTCAGATAAAAGTGATTTAAAAATTGAACCATTTGCTGTAGAAAAATATACAAAAAAAGTGAATTTGAGTTGCGGTAGATATGGGTATGTAACAGCAACAGTTGTTATCTCTCATAATTTAACGACTCAACAATTCCGTGTAGATAAAGCCACTTATACTGAACATTTTAACACAGGGTTTGTAGGCGCAATGACTCGAAATTTTAAAACAAATCCATCAGTGGGTTCAATAATTACAGGTAAGGCAATAAAAGTTCAAATTAATTATTTTGTTATAGGGGTTTGTAGTGAAACTGTCAGCGGATATATATATTTATAACTATGATATTACAATTTTATAGTAGAAGGTGGTTATTGTTTATGAAAAAACATTTAGATCAATCAATTATTATTATTTTTATTGTTTGTTATATTTTATATCGTGCATTATGCGTTATGGGTTCAAATTATGGTCCATATTGGTCATTTCCGTTAAGTTATGGTTCAATTTGTAACTTAGCAATGATCGTTTATGCAGTATTGTATGGATTAATGCTTCTTTATAGTATAATCATTATTATAAAAGTAAAGAAAAAAGAAGTTATTAAGATGAAGGCGAATACGATAATATTATTGGTATTATTTGTCATTGATGCTATTTTATATTTCTTTGATTTTTCATTAATGATTATTTCTTCACCTGCAATACACTTTTTGATTTTAGATGTGATTATATATGGGTTACTTACCTTGATGAATAAAAGTATTGAATAATATTTTAAAAAGAAAGAAGCGATACAAATGCAAAGATATAATGAGATTTATTTAATTTATATGAGTTACATATTAGAAATTCTAGTTGATTTTTTATCTTCGTTATATCAATTATACTTAAAAGCTAATCCTGCACCTCTTGATATAAATGGTAATGTCGTGTATGGCGGAGAGCAATTTTTAATGTATGCCTATTATCTTATTAATTTTTCATTTTTTATTTTAGCTGCTTACTATGTTTTTTTACTGATAAAAAAATATAAGTATCGTATCCACATCAATATTTTAAAGAATTTATTTTTATTAGCGGGTATATTTATATTAGATCTCATTTTGTATTTTGGTGATTTGAATCCATTGATAATGTGTTCCTATGCTTTTAAATTCATGATTATATGTTTTATTGCAGTTATCGTGATGGGAATTTTACAAATTATAAGAAATAAAACAACTGTTTCATTATAGAAGAAGTTAATCTTCTTCTTTTTGTTTTATATAAGAAATTAATGGATTATAATAATAAAGAAAGAAGGGTTTATATGAATGCAAAAACAATATTAGATGAAGTTAAACAATTAAAAGATGAAATAATACAAAATAGACGATATCTGCATTTACATCCAGGTATTGGCTTTGATATTAAAGAGACTATTCAATATGTTGAAAAGAAGTTAACTGAGATGAATTATGAAGTTCATCACTGTGGTAAAGCAGGATTATATGTCATGGTAGGAACAGGTAAACCTACATTTTTAATTAGAGGTGATATGGATGCTTTACCAATTAAAGAAGAAAGTGGATTAGATTTTGCTTCAACAAATGGATATATGCATGCCTGTGGTCATGATATGCATACAGCTATGATGTTGGGTGCTGCAAAAATATTAAAACAGCATGAAAGCGAATTAAAAGGTACTGTGAAGTTAATGTTTCAACCAGCCGAAGAAATATTTGAAGGATCAAAAGATATGATTGATCATGGTATTTTAGAAGATGTTGATCAAGCCATGATGATGCATGTTATGGCTAATTTTCCTTTACCAGAAGGAAGTGTCGTCGTTTCAGCACCGGGGGTATCAGCACCGGCAGCAGATTATTTTGAAATAGAGATTCAAGGTAAAGGGTGTCATGGTTCTATGCCTAATATGGGAGTGGATCCTATTAATATTGCTGCTCATGTTATTGTTGCTTTACAAGAAATTAATGCCAGAGAATTATCTTTATCAAATGATGCTGTTGTAACAATAGGTAGTATTCATGCTGGAAAGGCTCAAAATGCCATTGCTGATATGGCTAAACTTGGGGGAACAATTCGTACATACGATGAACAAACACGTACTTTTATTAAACAAAGGATGCAAGAAATTGTATCAGGCGTCGCTCAGACTTTTAGAGGAGAAGGAAAAGTAATTTTTGGAAGTGGTTGTCCGACATTGGTTAATGATGAACAATTATCTTTAGATACGACAAAATACGCAGAAGAATTACTTGGTAAAGAAAAGGCATGGAGTGTAGCTAAACTTCAAGAGATGACAAAAAGTCCAGCATCGAAAAGTACCGGATCTGAAGATTTTGCTTATGTAAGTCAAGAGGTACCTTCAATTATGGTTGCCCTTGCTGCTGGTATGCCAGATAAAGGATACGGTTATCCGCAACATCATCCACGAGTTAAATTTGATGAAGAGGCATTAGTCAATGGTTGTGCCCTTTATGCTTATACACCAATGCGTTGGTTAGAAGAACATTGTAAATAAGGAATTGACTTGTATTCATTTACAAGTCTTTTTATTTGACATATACCCTAATAGGGTATATATTGTTATTGTGAAATACCCTATAAGGGTATATAAGGAGAGGCTAAAATGGAAAAGAATGAATGTACATGTCACAAAAATACGAAAAGAGATGAAGAACAAATTAAGAAATTAATACATCGTTTAAATCGTATCGAAGGTCAAATTCGGGGAATAAAAGGAATGATTGAAGCAGATGCTTATTGTAAAGATATCCTTGTTCAATCATCAGCTGTATCTGCAGCAATGAATGCTTTTAACCGTGAATTATTGGCAAGTCATATTCATACATGTGTCGTAAGAGACATTAGGAAAGGTAATGATGAGGTTGTAGATGAACTGGTATCATTGCTTCAAAAATTAATGAAGTAGGAGGAATTTTATGGAACATTATGCTATAACGGGTATGTCATGTGCAGCCTGCAGTAATCGTGTTGAAAAAGCGGTAAGCAAAGTATCTGGTGTAACGTCATGTTCAGTAAGTTTGCTGACAAATGCGATGTCAGTTGAAGGAACGGCATCATCAAAAGAAATTATTAAGGCAGTGAAGGAAGCTGGATATGGTGCTAAACTACAAGGACAGAAAGATGAAAAAGAAGATGATTTATTAGAGGATCATGAAACACCGGCATTAAAGAAAAGATTGATAGCGTCATTGTTCTTTTTAATTATTTTAATGTATTTTTCAATGGGACATATGATGTGGGGATGGCCATTACCATCGTGGTTTAATGATAATCATATAGCTATGGGTATTGTTCAAATGTTACTGGCTGGAATTATTATGGTTATTAACCAAAAATTTTTTATTAGTGGTTTTAAAAGTTTATGGCATCGCTCACCTAATATGGATACATTAGTTGCTCTTGGATCAATGGCATCATTTGTTTGGAGTGTTTATGCACTTTTAATGATGACAAGAGCACAAGTCGATGGACAACATGCTGTTGTAATGAAATATATGATGGAGTTTTATTTTGAATCAGCAGCTATGATTTTAACCTTGATTACAGTTGGTAAAATGTTAGAAGCACGTTCAAAAGGAAAAACAACGAATGCATTAAAGGGATTAATGAATCTAGCTCCTAAAAAAGCGGTGATTCTAAAGGATAATCAAGAAGTAACGGTAGCTATTGATCAAGTGTTAGTAGGCGATATCTTTGTTGTTCGCCCAGGAGAAAGTATTCCTGTTGATGGTGTGATTATTGAAGGAAACAGTGCTTTAGATGCATCGGCATTGACAGGAGAAAGTATTCCGGTGGATAAGACTGTTGGTGATCAAGTTTCATCAGCTTCTATTAATCAATCAGGATTTTTAAAATGTCGTGCTACGAGAGTTGGTCAAGATACGACTTTATCGCAAATTATCAAAATGGTATCAGATGTAGCGACAAGTAAAGCACCGATTGCAAAAGTTGCTGATCAAGTTTCTGGTGTTTTTGTACCAGTTGTAATTGGAATAGCAGTTGTTACCTTTATTATATGGATTTTAGCAAAAGGTGATTTTTCATATGCTCTTGCACGCAGTATCTCAGTTCTTGTGATTAGTTGTCCTTGTGCTTTAGGACTTGCTACACCGGTTGCTATTATGGTAGGAAATGGTGTTGGCGCAAAACATGGTATTTTATTTAAGAGTGCTGAATCTTTAGAAGAAACAGGAAGAGTACAAATTGTGGCTTTAGATAAAACCGGAACGATTACAAAGGGTCAACCTAAAGTAGTGAAAATAGAAACAGTAGGTGAATATGATCAACAACGATTTATTAAAGAAGCTGTTTCTTTAGAAAGTAAAAGTGAACATCCTTTAGCTAGAGCGATTATTGAATATGCTAAAGAAAAAGGTATTCAAGATGAAGAGGTCAGTAATTTTGAAGCTTTACCAGGTCATGGATTAAAAGCTAAGTATTATGGAAAAGAATTAGTAGGAGGAAGTCTTACATTTATTGAACAACTTGTCAGTATTCCTCAAGAATTTATAGATTTAGCAATGAAAGAAGCTGATTTAGGAAGAACACCTTTATTATTTGCATTAGATCATCATTTTATTGGAATGATCAGTGTTGCAGATGTAATTAAAGAAGAGAGTCCTCAAGCAATTAAAGAATTACATCAAATGGGTATTCAAGTCGTCATGATTACAGGTGATAATGAAAAAACAGCAAAAGCAATTGCTAAACAAGTCGGCGTTGATGAAGTCATTGCTGGTGTTTTACCAGATGGTAAAGTAGCAGCGATTCAAAAATTAAAATCACTAGGAAAAGTGGCAATGGTTGGAGACGGTTTAAACGATGCGCCAGCTTTAACTCAAGCGCATATCGGAATTGCGATTGGAGCAGGAAGTGATGTAGCTATTGATGCAGCAGAAGTTGTTTTAATGAATAGTCGTTTAAGTGATGTTTCAGCAGCGATTCGTTTAAGTAGGGCTACTTTAAGAAATATTCATGAAAACTTATTTTGGGCTTTTATCTACAATATTATAGGTATTCCTTTAGCGGCAGGAATTTGGATTCCAATTTTTGGTTGGACACTTAATCCTATGTTTGGTGCCCTTGCTATGAGTTTATCAAGCTTTTCTGTGGTTTCTAATGCTTTAAGATTAAATTTTGTTAAAGTATATGATACAAAACATGATAGAAAAATAAAACATGCAGTAAGTTTAGTTCAACAAGAAACATCTTTAGTTAAAGAAATTGAAATAAAAGGAATGATGTGTACTCATTGTCAAGGACGTGTTCAAAATGCGTTAGAAGCATTAAAAGAAGTTAAGCAGGCTGATGTTGATTATCAAACAGGTAAAGCTATTATTTATTTAAATGAAGATATTGAAAATCAAGTCTTGATAGATTGTATTAGTCAAGCTGGTTATAAAGTAAAAAAGATAAAGAAAAGAGGGTAAATTATGATTAAAACAACAGTAGAAGTTAAAGGTATGATGTGTGGTATGTGCGAAAGTCACATTAATGATGCAATTAGAAAGGTATTTGATGTCAAGAAAGTTTCTTCTTCTCATCGTAAAGGGATAACAGAAATTATTTCTAATGAAGCATTAGATGAAGATAAATTAAAGGCAACAATTGATCAAACAGGTTATACGGCTTTATCAATTAAAAATGAGCCTTATGAAAAGAAAGGATTTTCCTTATTTAAAAGATAAAAATGGAGAAAATTTGAAGTGAACCGAAAAAGTTTGACAACTTAGGAGGTTCACTTCAAATTATTCTCCATTTTTTATTTGAGTATAGTTTATTAATTCAATATGATTTTTATGTAAATAGTCTTTAATTTCTGGAAGACAAAGTAATTCAAGTTCCTTTGTTCTTAAAATGTTATAACTAGATTGACTATAAATAGTCCAATCCATAAAGGCTGGATGACACATAATTTCAAATATTTCATCATCATAATTAAAAATTTGATAGAGCATATCTTTGGTTACACTCTCACCATAAAAATCTTCACTGAAACGAGCAAAAGGATAATCATTGATAAGCGGTTTGTCCTGACGCATTGGTAAATGATATTCATCAGCAAGTCTTTTGGTAACTTCTATGCATTGTGGTAACAAATGGACATGATGATGAGAATCAAGATGGGTTGGTAATTTTCCGGTCATTGAGATAAATTTTTCAATTTGTGCTTTCCATTCTTGATAAAGTTCATCTTGATCTGGATGAGGTTCGTAGTCATCGTAAGCACCTCTTTTTTTGAAATAGCCATTTTCATCGGTAAAACTTAAGCCCGTTTTTAAAACAGGTTTACCAATTGTGATGGTTAAATGAAGACCAATTCCCAGCTGAGGATATTGTTTAGCCATTTCTAATGACTGACTAGCAAAAGGCATATTAATAAGACAAGTTGTTGAAGTTAAAATGCCATCACGATGTGCTTTTAAAATACCGAGTGTTTGACCTTCACTTAGGCCAAAGTCGTCGCCATTAACAATTAATTTTTTTATCATACTTTCATCTCCTTGTAACTCTATTATACATAAAATAATACTAAACCGTTACTTTTTTATTGGTGGAATGAAAGGAATGCTATATAATAAACACAAGGTAATAACGAGGAGATGAATTGATTGGAAAAACTAGAAAATAAAATAACAGGATATACTGGTCTTTATGGGATTGTTGCTAATCCTATTAAGCATTCATTTTCACCTATGATGCATAATACAGCATTTCAAGCATTAGGGATTGATGATGTTTATTTAGCTTTTGAAGTAAGTGAAGACCACCTGGATGATTATATTACAAGTGTAAAGACATTAGGAATTAAAGGTTTTAATGTTTCAATGCCTTATAAACTTAAAATTATGAAGTATTTAGATGAGATAACGGACGAAGCCAAATTATGCCAAGCTGTTAATACAGTAAAAAATGAAAATGGTAAATTAATTGGTCATATTAGTGATGGTAAAGGCTTTGTCATGGCTTGTCATGAAAAAGGATGGCAGGTTGAAAATCAAAAAATTGTTGTTCTAGGAGCTGGGGGAGCAGCCTGTGCTATCATTGTTTCACTTGCTCTAGCAAAGGCAAAAGAAATTGTTGTTTATAATCGTAGTGATAAACCATTTATTAGAGAATTAAATGATAAATTGCCTTGTCCTGTAAAATTAAAATTATTAAGTGATGAACAAGGATTAAAAGAGGATTTAAAAGATGCCTATTTATTAGTACAAACAACAAATGTAGGTATGCATCCTTATGAAGAAGGATGTCTAATTAAAAATGAAAATGATTTACCTGAAGGATTAAAAGTAGCTGACATTATTTATAATCCTAAGGAAACAAAGTTATTACAAATGGCTAAACATCGTCATTTAGAATATATGAACGGAGAAGGAATGATTTTATATCAAGGAGCTGTTTCTTTTGAATTTTGGACACATCAAAAGATGCCCATTCTCCCAGTAAAAAAAGCATTAAAGATGGAGGAGTAAAATGAAAGAATTAATTGTATCTTCTACTAATGAAGGAAAAATTAAAGAAATAAGAGCAATGTTAAAAGATTTAGGAATTGAAGTGAAATCATTAAAGGATGTTTATGAAACAGTTCCTGAAATAGAAGAAAATGGAAAAACATTTAAAGAAAATGCTTTAATTAAAGCAAAATATGTTGCTGATGAATTAAATAAAGTCGTTTTAGCGGATGATAGTGGATTAGAAGTTGATGCTTTAGATAAAAAGCCAGGTATTTATTCTGCTCGATTTTTAGGACATGATACAAGTTATGATATTAAAAACCAGTATATTATTGATGCGGTTAAAGGTAAAGATCGTACAGCACGCTTTGTATGTGCAATGGCTTTAGTTATTCCTGGACGTGATCCCATTTTAATTGAAGAAACATTTGAAGGAGAAATCAATGATTGTATTGATGGTGAAAATGGTTTTGGTTATGATCCTATATTCTATTATCCACCATGTAAGAAAACAAGTGCAGCGATGTCACCAGAAGAAAAAAATAAATATTCACATCGTGGTAAAGCACTTAGAAAATTATATAAAATTTTAAAGGAGGAGTTATAATGAATCATATTGTTTTAGTTCATCCTGCTATCCCTCAAAATACCGGAAATATTATGCGTACATGTGTTGCAACCAATACTTCTCTTCATATCATTAAACCGATGTCATTTGACTTAGATGATAAGAAAATGAAAAGAGCAGGATTAGATTATATTAAAGATTTAGATTTACATGTTTATGAATCATATGAAGAATTTGAAAAACAAAATCCAGGTAAATATCATTTCTTTACACGTTATTCACATCTTTGTTATACTGATCAAGATTTTAGTGACGATCAAAAAGAACATTACTTATTTTTTGGTCATGAACATGACGGGATTCCTAAGGAAATCTTAACGAAGCATTTAGATCGTTGTTTAAGAATACCAATGAGTGATAAAGTAAGAAGTCTTAACTTATCTAATTGTGCAGCTATTTGTATTTATGAAGTATTAAGACAACAAAATTATCCTCAATTAAGTAAAGTAGAAGTTCAAAAGGGAGAAGATTTTTTATATGAGCTATAGTAAGAAAGACATCATAACCAGTCTTTCTTTATCTTTATTTATTATTAGTTTTGCTATTGTTGTTGCTGTTTTTATGCCAATTATCTATCATTTAGATATTCATTATTTAAAGATTGATCAAACTACGCATTTAACAAAGCAACAGTTACAGTTAAATTATCAACAGCTAATACATTACCAATCTATTTTTTATCAAGGACCTTTAAGAATGAATGATTTTATTATATCTCATCATTCTGTTATTCATTTTCAAGAAGTAAAAAAAATATTTGAAATCATTCAAATCATTTGTTTAGGTAGTGGAATAACATCTTTGATTTTAGTCATTTATCAATGTTATCATCATGAATATCGTTTTTTTAAATTAACTGCTATGATTTCAATTATCTTACCAGTATCTATTGGTGTTCTAGCAAGTATTGATTTTGATGATTTATTTATTCTATTTCATAAAATGGCTTTTAAAAATCAATACTGGATATTTGATCCTAAAATAGACCCGGTTATTAATATGTTACCAGAAGCATTTTTTTATCATGAATTTATTTTAATTGTTATCATTATTTTTGTACTAGCTGGTGTATGTTATGGTTTGTTTAGTTATAAAAGAAAACAAATCTTATGTTATAATACAAAAAAGGATGTGGGAGCATGGCCATCAATGTAAAAAAGATTTTAGCTGATGAATTACTAGAACTTATTAATAAACAAAACTTACAAACAATCACAATCAAACAGCTACTAGATGCAACGGGGATTAGTAGGCAAACATTTTATAATCATTTCATTGATAAAAATGATTTAATTCAATATATTTATAATACACGAATTGTTCCAGGTTTTGACATTTCTAAGCCAGAAATATCTTTTTATGATTCTTTATTAGAAACATTAGAAAATATGAAGACATACCATGTATTTATGAAACAAGCTTGTATGATGGAAGGACAAAATTGTTTAAAAGATTATATTTTTGAACATTGTGAACAATTTGATTTACAATATCATCGACATCTCTACGGTAAAGATTTACCTGAACCCCTTGTTTTTGCGACAATATATCATGCACATGCTTCAAGTAGTATGACTTTATCGTGGATTTTATCAGATATGCCTGTTTCAACAAAAGAGATAGCAAAATTAATTGTTAATATGCGTAGTTTAGGTATGGATCAATTGTTTGGTGAAAATAAAAATCCTTATAAAGATTGATGATTCAATCTTTTTTTATAACTAAAAAGCATAGGGAATGATAATGATTAGGTATTAGATATTTTATTTATATATTTTATAATGAAATAGAGGTGATAGTATGAAATATACAACATTAGGAAATACAGGAATTAAAGTATCTCAACTATGTTTGGGATGTATGAGTTTTGGTCAAGCAGGTACGATGCATGATTGGACTTTGGATGAAAAAGAGACTGAAAAAATGGTAAAGCATGCGCTTGATTTAGGTATTAATTTCTTTGATACGGCAAATACATACTCTAAAGGAACGAGCGAAGAGTATTTAGGGAAGGCTTTTAAAAATTTAGGAGTAAAAAGAGAAGATGTGGTCATTGCTTCAAAGGTTTATTTTAATGAAGGTCGATTATCAAAAGAGGCTATTAAAAGAGAAATTGAAGGAACATTAAAAAGATTACAAACCGACTACTTAGATTTATATATTATTCATCGTTTTGACTACGATACACCAATAGAAGAAACAATGGAAGCATTACATGAATTAGTAGAAGCAGGAAAAGTAAGAGCTATTGGGGCATCAGCTATGTATGGTTATCAATTTTATAATATGCAATTAGTAGCTAGAGACCATCACTGGACACCTTTTTCAACAATGGAAAATCACTACAATTTATTATATCGTGAGGATGAAAGAGAACTCATTCCTATTTGTGAACAAATGAATGTCTCTTTAATGCCCTATAGTCCATTAGCTGGTGGACATTTGGCAAGAAGTACATGGGAGTCCAGTACGCTAAGAGGACAAACTGATCGTGTTGTTCATGGAAAATATGATCGCTATGAAAAATATGATATTGAAATAGTGAAAAGAGTAAATGAATTAGCACAAAAATATCATTGTAAGATGTCGCAAATTGCATTAGCTTGGCAATGGGCAAAAGGGGTGGCTTCACCTATTATAGGTGCAACTCAATCTCATTATATAGATGATGCTGTTCATGCATTAGATATTCAACTTACCAATGAAGATATAAAATATTTAGAAGAAATGTATGTTCCTCACCATATTGTAGGAGCTATTAGTGAAAATCCACCTCAAGGTACCGTGTTATTAGATAAAAAGTGATAAGACATATTTTTGTCTTATCACTTTTTGTTTGTGTTATCTTGTGATGTTTTTTGTTCTTTCATTGCTTGATATACTTCTTCTTGATCTTTTATTTGTTGGATAATCATTTTATGAACTGGAGAATAGTCAGTAATATCAATGATTTCTCTATTTGATGAAGAACTATCATATGTTAATTTGATAGAGAAAAAATCAAGCAATCTTTTTACATTTTTATTAGACGTATTTAAATCATAATTATTTTCTATTCTAGAAATTGTTGATTTCGGAATATTGAGTGCTTGAGATAACTCAACAATACTTAATCCACGTTCTTTTCTCTTTTGTTTTAAAAGTTCATTCAACTTCTTATCCACAATTATCACCATTTATATGTTATCAATCATTTGTTCCAATAAATGGGAATTAAAATGCTTTCTAGGAACAATGATGGTTGTTGAAGAAAAATAATACGTTCTGTGTTGAAATTTGTATAAATTAGTTTTATAGGAGGTGGGGATTATGTTAAAATGTTTAGTGAGAAAATATTTTTCATTCATTAAAGGTGTAGCTTTTGTTAGTGCTTCATCTATGTCTTATTTAGGATTTTATGAACATGAATGTCCAAAACAATTAGAACATTTAAAAAAATAAGTGATTTACGGGGAGGATAAATAATGAATGTCTTGATTTTAGAGGATTCATTAGAATTTATTGATAGATTAAAAGAGATTGTCTTAAAAGGACAATTGGGAACATTTTTAAAACTATCAATAGAAGCCTATAATGATAATTTTCAAAGTATTGATTTTTCTCGTAATTACGGGCTGATTTTTATCGATATTCATTTAAATGAATATGATGGGATGAAATTAGCTGATGAATTAAAGCAGCGCTATCCAGATGCTGCTTTAGTTTTTGTTACTGCAGATGATAGTTTAGTATTTCAATCTCTTACTGTGCAACCTTTCTTCTTTATTAGAAAAGAATGTTTCGATGAGGATTATGAATTGTTTGAAAAAATGTTTGTTAAACATTATAACGATCATTATATGATTGCCTTTACTACACGTAGTAAAAAAGTAAATTTACGATTGAAGGATATTGTTTATATTGAAGTTGTTGGACATAAGCTTAATATTAAAACAATTATCGGGGAAACTTATACAATATCTAAATCAATGCAAGACATAAAAAAGGAAATCAAATCAAATAAGCTAGTTCAAATTCATCGCTCATTTTTAATTAATATGGATTATTTATATAGTGTTTCAAGTAATACTGTATCTTTAAGTAATGGCGATGTGCTTAATATTGGAAGAAACTATAAAAAAGATTTTCAAGAAATATTTCAGGAGTATTTAATGAATGGCGGCATCTAGATTATTATTTGATTTTATCGAAAGTTTAATTATTGTTTATTTTATCATCGCTTATTTTAGTTTGCCCAAAAAGGGCAAGAATACTACTATATATTTTATCTTTGTATTTTTAGTAGAATTATTATGTGATATTTTAAATTGGAATGGTTTTCAAATTGGGATTATTCATTTCTTTATTAATATATTTGCTGTTTATAAAATGACCCATAAAATGAATTTTTCAACAGTGTTTGTTATTTTATTTTATGAGTGTATCATTAATTTAAGCACATTAATTTGTTTTATGATTTATTGTTCAATTTTTGGCTATTCACAATATGTGCAATTGGGTTTAATTTCATTTTGTGCAGTTGCGGCTAGTTCTAAGATGTTTTTACTGATTTTGTCTATGTTTATTTTAAAAGCAACTAAAATGGATTTTAGTTTTGCAAAGAAAAGATATTTTTGTGTAATAATCAGTGAAATGACCATTATGGTTACTTTTTCACTTGGAAGTTATAAATTGATTATGGATGAAATTGATCAATATACTTTAATTTATATGTTATTTGGATTAGTTATTGTCTTTTTATGTAACATAGTTTATATGGTTTGTTTAAGTAATTTATATAAAGAAAAAATGGATTTTGAAAAGAAAACACAAAAAATTTATTATCTTGAACAAGGCGTAGAATTAATAAAAAATATTCATTTTGATACATATCAAACTAATCATCGTTTATTTTATGTTATGAAAAAGTTAAAGCAGTTAGCCGAAAATGATCATAATGAAGATGCATTAAAGATTATCGATCAGTTTGAACATGAAAGAGAAATGACAAGTAAACTTTTTAGTACAAACAATCCTTATTTTGATATGATTGTTTCAATAAAAATCAATGAATTAATTGAACGACATATTTTAATTAAACCACAAATTTCATTATTACCAGGGGATAAATATAAAGATATTGCTTTTATTAATCATATCGTTTCAATTTTAAATTATATTAAAGATAATAAAAGCATTACGCTACATATTAAAGATCAAGGGGTTTATTTTTTAGTAGAAATGTATAGTAAAGAAGATTTTTATAAATACGATCAATTTTTATTACAACACTTAAATTTGCTTATTAAAAGTCGCTATCAGCATGAAAACGATCTTTATATAGCTAGATTTTTATTAGGAGATTCAGATAATGAATAATCGATTATTAAGTAAACTTTATCGTACTTTTGGTGAAGATCAAGATGATCTAGAGGTATTATTATATGGACAATCTGTCTTTTTATTTAATGGATTTGTTTATTTATGTATTCTTATAGAAGGATTTATATTTAAAGAATCTGTTTATACATTACTTTGGATGTTTATGTTTACAATTTTAAGAAGTCAACTAGGTGGGTATCATTGTAAAAAAATGGTATCTTGTTTTTGTACAACAAATCTGGTTTATCTTTTTGGTTTGTTAATCAACTATTACAAACAATATACATTGTTTTATGTTGTTTTTATATTAGTATTATTAGTTGTCTATCTGTTTTTTAACAGACAAAAAGTAAAATTACAAAAAAGAGTAGGATTGATTATTATAATAGAATTGGTTTTAGGATATTTATTTAATATATGTTTATTTCCGGCCATGATAAGCATATGTCAAAATATCTTGTCTTTTTTGATACGATACAAATAAAGGAAATAAGTTTTAACTTATTTCCTTTTCTTTTTCCATACAATTTTTACAAGTTCCTAACATAGCAAGATCAATAAAATCTATATGATGCTCGACCATAGATTGTAAAGATGAGGATAAGGCATCATGATGATCATGGTGAATATCATAAATATGATGACACTTTTTACATATAAAATGATAATGGTCATTTGTATTACCATCATAGTGAACAACTTGTTCACCAAAATCTAATTTACGAATCATATGATGATCAACTAAATAACCTAAATTACGATATACCGTTCCCATGCTAAGGTGAGGGTAATCTTGCTTTAAATCCTGATATATCTGTTCTGCAGTAGGATGATCATGACGATTAAGTAAATTATGATAAATGATTTCTCGCTGTTTTGAATAACGTGTTTTTGCAGGCATAGTTATCTCCTTATTAGTAATCGTTCCTAATTGCAGTATACCATATTTCCTCATTTTGTCAATTCTAACTTATAACCAGTATGCCATAACAAATTAAAAAACTACAAATACCATGTAACAAACGAAATTTAAAATAAGATTGGTGATTATAGGGAATATCTTCTAACAAGTTGTCACATTGCATCATAACACTAAGACTACTAAAGGAAAGGAAAAAACAAATACAAGAAATAAGAAATGGATTGAGGGGTTGGTGAACTAATCTTAAACAACCACTACTAAATTCCATCAATCCTTGTAATAATTCAATGGTTAAAGTTGAATGAATAAACGAACCTAAAAAATAACTTAGAAATTGAAAGACAAGCATATAACCTAAAATAAAGATAAATGCATACATACTTGAAATAATACTTTTTTTAAAGGCTAAAACAAAATTGAGATGAGGTTCTTTGATTGTTTTTAAAGCATGATGAAGTGAAAGAGTTTGTTTTGGATGACGATAAAATAGAGCAAATAATAAACTAGGAAGAATATGACTTAAATATATAATCAAAGAATATTTGTTTTTTAAGGAGACAAAGATAAATGAAAGGGATGCAAATGAACAAATGTGTAAAAGGTGTTGTAATTCATTAATATTGATATAATGAAGTAAATAGGCTTCTCTGATTAATTTGACATTTGTTGGATAACCACAAAAAAATGAAATAAAATAGAGTGAGGACATCATTGGTGTAAGATGAAATAAAGAATAAAAAGGTTTTTGAATGATGAAGCCTAAAATATCTAATAAACCGAGATTTAAACATAGGGATGTTAAAATCATAAATGGAAGTAGTGAAGGGAGTAGATTTGTATAAACAATGGTAATCACCTGTTTAGATAAATCTACAATAGTGAACATTTTAAAAAAAGCAAAAACTGTCATAAAGATGACAAGAATTAAAGTAAAATAATAATTGTATCTTTTCATGATGACTCCTAATTGATAGAATAGAACAAGAGGTGAGAGAATGAAGGCCATACTGGTACAAGTACAATTTCAAAATGAAGAGAAATCGTTAGTAGAACTTGAAGCGTTATGCCAAGCCTGCCATATTGATGTTGATCAAGAATTTATTCAAAAAAGAGAAAAAATAGATGTTTCAACTTATATTGGTAAAGGTAAAGTACAAGAAATAAAAAGAAACATAACAGATCAAGATATGATTATTTTTGATGATGAATTATCACCTTTACAAATTCGTAATTTAACAGATATTTTAGGTATAGAAGTGACAGATCGAACTGATTTAATATTGAGAATTTTTGATCAAAGAGCAAAAACAAAGGAAGCTAAGTTGCAAATAGAAATTGCTCGTTATCTTTATTTATTACCTCGTTTAATTGGAATGCAAGAACATTTATCACATCAACAAGGTGGTTCAGGATTTAGAGGACGTGGTGAAAAACAAATTGAACTAGATCGACGTCTTATTTCAAGAAAACTAACAAAAGCAAAAAAAGAGTTAGCAAATACCGTTAAGCAAAGACAAACTCAAAGACAAAGAAGAAAACAAAATGATATGCCAGTTATTGCCTTAGTAGGTTATACAAATAGTGGAAAATCTACTCTCATGAATGCTTTTTGTTTAGAAGATAAACAAAAAGTATTGCAACAAGATATGCTATTTGCTACCTTACAAACTGCAACAAGACATATTTCTATTCATCACCATCCTTGCTTGTTAACAGATACAGTAGGTTTTATTGATCGTTTACCACATCATTTGGTTCAAGCTTTTCGTTCTACATTAGAAGAAGTTAAAGAAGCAGATTTATTATTACATGTTATTGATATCTCGCAACCAAACTATATGCAACATATCAATACAACAAATGAGGTACTTCGCTCATTAGGAGTTGTTGATACACCGGTTATCTATGTTTATAATAAAATTGATTTAAATCGAGTTTGGTTTCCACCTCAAGAACCATGTGTTTATATTAGTGCAAAAGATAAAAAAGGTTTAGATGAATTAGAAAATGAAATCTCACATATCCTATTTAAAGATTATGAAGTTTATGAATTAAATATTCCTTATGAGGATGGAGAAGTATTTAACTATTTACATCATCATTGTTTGGTGGTAGAATTCAAGTATTTACAGGAGAGTATTTATATAAAAGTAGAAGCTAAAAGGAAAGAAATACAACCTTATAGACAATATATATCAAAACATTAAGGAGGTTAATGATGAATCCAGATAAAAAACTATTTCGTTTAGATTTATCTATTGCTGTTGAAGCATCAGATGAAGAAGAAGCCTATCAATTACTTACAACAGATGAAACATTAAAACAAATACAACTCATGATTTCTAAATCACAAGGACAAATTAAAGAAATGTTTCACTCTGATCATAGTAAAGATAATATTATTAACTAAGGGCGCTTTAAATAATCGAGTGCTTTTATGAAAATCGCTATAAAA